>JACQRG010000030.1 GCA_016206565.1 Candidatus Omnitrophota bacterium
CTATAGCCGGTGGATTCTCCGCATCTCCAACACGGATCCTGCCATCATCGCCCGCATAACTGACGGTCTCCGGCGATTCGGGTTCGACTACGCAACCGAAGAGCAGCCACGCGACACGCCGATCTATAATGTCCGTCTGCGCGGCGGCCTCCAGGAGCACCTCAGATTCTTTCACACCGTCAATCCGGCCATCAGCCGGAAGGCGGACATCACGGGCCAAGCGATCAAGAACCAGGCGCGCTTGCGCGTGGTGTCTATCGAAGCGCTCGGCGTGTCGTTGCCGCTCTTCGATATCACGACGGGAACGGGCAACTTCATCGCCAATGGTGTAGTCAGCCATAACTGCTACGCTCGCCCCACCCACGAGTACTTCGGCTTCGGCGCCGGCACCGATTTTGAACGCAAGATTTTCGTCAAACCGCGCGCGCCGCAGCTGCTCGAGCAGGCCTTCTGCCGACGCTCCTGGAAGGGCGAGCGCATCGTCTTCTCCGGCGTGACCGACTGCTACCAGCCGCTGGAGGCGGCCTGGAAGCTAACGCGCGGCTGCCTTGAGGTGTGCCTGCGATACCGCAACCCGGTCGCCCTCATCACCAAGTCGCTGCTCATCCGCCGCGATGCCGGGCTGCTGGCTACGCTGGCGCGCGAGGCGGACGCGAGCGTGAGCTTGAGCATCGCCTTCGCCGATGAGCGGATCGCGCGGCTCCTCGAGCCGGGCGCGCCGACGATCCGGCGCCGGTTTGAAACCATGCGCCTGCTGGCGGACGCCGGCGTGCCGGTGGGCATCGGCATCGCGCCGATTATCCCCGGCTTGAACGACACCGATATTCCGGCGCTGCTGAAGGAGGCGAAGCGCTGCGGAGCACAGTTCGCCTTCCACACCTTACTGCGGCTGCCGGGCAGTGTGAAGGCGGTCTTCTTCCACCGGCTGCGCGAGGCGCTGCCGCTGCGCGCCGCCAAGGTCGAACACCGCCTGCGCGAGGTGCGCGACGGCAAGCTCTACGACAGCCGCTTCGGCCACCGCCACCGCGGCGAGGGGACGTACTGGGACTTCCTCGAGAAGACGTGGGAGGTGTGGACGTGCCGCCTCGGCTTCGACCGAGACGACAGCGAGGTGCTTCGGCCCTCCACGTTCCGCCGTCCGCCGCCGCCCGAAGCGCAGTTGGAGTTTGCCATGGAGGACGGTACAATAGCGGGTCATGGGATTTAGCTGCGGCATCGTCGGGCTGCCGAACGTCGGCAAGTCCACCCTGTTCAACGCGCTCACCAGCGCCTCGGTCCCGGCGGCCAACTACCCCTTCTGCACGATTGACCCCAATGTCGGCGTGGTGCCGGTGCCGGACACGCGCCTCGACAAGCTCGCGCAGCTCGTGCCGACCGAGCGCGTGGTGCCGACGGTGGTGGAGTTCGTGGACATCGCCGGCCTGGTCAAGGGGGCCAGCCAAGGCGAGGGGCTGGGCAACCAGTTCCTCGGCCACATCGCCGAGGTCGAGGCGATCGCGCACGTGGTGCGCTGCTTCGAGGACTCGCAGGTCGTCCATGTCAGCGGCTCGGTGGACCCCCGGCGGGACATCGAGGTCATCGAAACCGAGCTGGCCCTCAAGGACGTCGCCGCCGTCGCCAGCGCCCTGAACCGAGTGGAAAAGCTGGCCAAGGGCGGGGACAAAAAATCGGTGGCGATGGTCGAAGTGCTGCAAGCCCTGGTCGCCCCGCTCAACGAGGGCCGGCCGGTGCGCCGCATCATGGCCGGCCTGCCGCCGGCGGCCTGGGAGACGGTGCGCCCCCTGAACCTGCTGACCGCCAAGCCGGTCCTCTATGTCGCGAACGTCAGCGAGGAGGACGCCGTCGCCGCGCGCTCGCCGCACGTGCAGACCGTGCGGCAGATCGCGGCCGAGGAGGGCGCAGGGATGGTGCCCATCTGCGGCGCGGTGGAGGCGCAGATCGCCTCCCTGGAGACCGAGCAGGAGCGCGCGGAGTACCTGGCGGCGGTCGGCTTGAAGGAGCCGGGGCTGCACCAGCTCATCCGCGCCGGCTATGAGCTGCTGGGCCTGATTACGTTCTTCACCGTGGGCCCGAAGGAGGACCGGGCCTGGACGGTCGCCAGGGGCTCGACCGCCCCGCAGGCCGCCGGCACGATCCACAGCGATTTCGAGCGCGGCTTCATCCGGGCCGAGGTCATCAGCTATGCGGACTTCGTCGCCTGCGGCAGCGAGGCGGCGGCCCGCGATCGCGGCAAGCTGCGCGTGGAAGGCAAAGCGTACGTCGTCCAGGACGGCGACCTGATGCACTTCCGGTTCAGCGTCTAGGGTGTTATACTACCCCCAATCCTTCCGACGAGAAACGTGCCATGGCCGGACATTCCAAGTGGGCGGGCATCAAGCACAAGAAGGCGGTGGTGGATGCCCAGCGCGGGAAGCTCTTCTCGAAGCTCGTCCGCGAGGTCAGCGCCGCCGCCCGCATCGGGGGCGGCAACCCGGACGGCAACCCCCGCCTGCGCCTGGCCATGCTCAAAGCCCGCGACGCCAACATCCCCAAGGACAACATCGAGAAGGCCATCAAGAAGGGCACCGGCGAGCTGCCCGGTGTGGCCTATGAGGAGATGGTCATGGAAGGCTACGGGCCGGGCGGGGTGGCCATCTACGTCGAGGCGCTGACCGACAACAAGAACCGCACCAGCTCAGAGCTGCGCAACCTCTTCACCACGCACGGCGGCAACCTAGCCGGCGCCAACAGCGTGGCCTGGCTCTTCCAGAAGAAGGGGCAGATCGTGGTCAAGGCCAAGGGGCTCGACGAGGACAAGCTGCTCGAGACGGTGCTGGAGGCCGGCGCGGAGGACCTGGTGGTGGACGGCGACCAGGCGACCGTCACGACCAGCCCGCAGGCGCTGGAGCCGGTCAAGCACGCCCTGCAGGCGCTGGGGCTGGCCCCGGACTCCGCCGAGCTGACGATGATCCCTTCGACGACCGTGCGGGTGGAAGCGCCGGCCCAGGCCAAGGCGCTGCTGGGCCTGTTGGACGTGCTCGAGGAGTACGAGGACACCCAGCACGTGTACGCGAACTTTGACATTCCGGACGCGATCTTGGCGGAGCATGCCGGAGCGTGATGATCATCCTGGGCATTGACCCCGGGTTGAATGCGACCGGCTACGGGGTCATCGAGGCCCAGGGCGGGCGCTGGCAGGTGGTGACGGCCGGGGATCTGCGGCCGCCGCGACGCCGGCCCCTGGCCGAGCGGCTGGCGTTCATCCACGACGGCCTGGAGGCGCTGATGAGCCGCTGCCATCCGCAGACGGCGGTGCTGGAGATGGTCTTCACGCATCAGGCCTACCGGGCGACCGCCGCGCTGATGGCGCATGCGCGCGGCGTGGCCTGCCTGGCCGTGCAGGAGCAGGGGCTGGCGATGGCTGAGTACCCGCCGGCGCGGATCAAGCAGGCGCTCACCGGCCACGGGGCGGCCTCGAAGGCCCAGGTGGCGCGCATGGTGGGGCAGTGGCTGGGCCGGCTCGACCCGGCCTGGTCGTCGGACGCGACCGACGCGCTGGCCTTGGCCCTGGCGCACGCGCGGATGGACGCGCAGCGCCGCCGCCTGCCGGCGGGAGCCGTGAAATGATTTCGAGGATTCGGGGGGTGGTGCGGGAGATACGCGGGCTGCAGGTGCTGCTCGACGTCAACGGCATCTGCTACGAAGTGTTCGTGCCGCCCTCCATCCTGCGCACGATCCCCGAGCGGCTGGGCCCGGGCAACGACCTCGAGCTGGTGACCTTCCACTACCAGCAGCTCGACATGGGGCGGGGGGTCCCGGTGCTCATCGGCTTCCTCAACGAGATCGAGCGGGAGTTCTTCGAGCGGTTCATCACGGTCGCCGGCATCGGCCCGAAGGCGGCGCTCAAGGCGCTGACGCAGCCCATCCCGATCATCGCGCAGGCGGTGGACGAAGGCGACTTCGGCTTGCTGCGCTCGCTGCCCGGCATCGGCGAGCAGCGCGCCCGGGAGATCGTCGCCAAACTGCAGGGCAAGGTCGGCAAGTTCGCGCTCATCCAGGCCAAGGGCGAGCCGCCGGCCGCGCGCGAAGAAGCAGCCACCGCGCTGGAAGACGAGGCGGTCGCCATCCTGGCGCAACTGGAGTACAAGAAGGCCGAAGCCAAGCAGATGGTGCGCGCAGCACTTGAGCGCAACCCGAAGGTCAAGAGCGCCGAGGAGCTGCTCAACGAGGTGTACAAGCAGCAGCGCAGCGCCACAGCAGTCGGGAGCGAGGCCTGATGGCCAAGCCCAAGGCGCGCCTGCCGGAGCCGCCCATCGTGCCGGCCGTGGAGAACGACGAAGACCGCGTGCTGAACCTCAGCCTTCGGCCCAAGCGGTTCGAGGAGTTCGTGGGGCAGGCCCAGGTGGTGGAGAACCTGCGCGTGGCTATCCAGGCCGCGAAGCGGCGCGAGGAGCCGCTGGAGCACCTGCTGCTGGCCGGCCCGCCAGGGCTGGGCAAGACCAGCCTGGCGCACCTCATCGCGCATGAGACCGGTGCGAAGATCACCGCCACCAGCGGGCCGGCCATCGGCCGGGCCGGGGACCTCATCGGCGTGCTCACGAATCTCGAGACCGGGGATATCCTGTTCATTGACGAGATCCACCGGCTCTCCAAGATCGTCGAGGAGTTCCTGTACCCGGCGATGGAGAACTACGAGATTGATTTCGTCATTGATAAGGGGCCGTACGCCAAGACCATTAAGTTCCACCTCAAGCCCTTCACCCTCATCGGGGCCACGACGCGCGCCGGGCTGCTCTCCAACCCGCTGCGCAGCCGCTTCGGCATGGTGTACCACCTCGACTTCTACACGCCGGACGATCTGGTCGAGATCATCAAGCGCTCCGCGGTCATCCTGGGCATCGCGCTGGAGGCCGAGGCGGCCCGCACCATCGCCGAGCGCGCCCGCGGCACGCCGCGCGTGGCCAACCGCCTGCTGCGGCGGGTGCGCGATTACGCGCAGGTCAAGGCGGGCGGGCGCATCACGAAGGAGGTGGCTTCGGCCGCGCTCGCCGCGCAGGGCGTGGACCACTTCGGCCTCGACGGCATTGACCGCAAGGTGCTGCGCATGATCATTGACTTCTACGGCGGCGGGCCGGTGGGCATCGAGGCGCTGGCCGCCGCGCTCAACGAGGAGCCGGACACCATCGTGGACGTCGTGGAGCCCTACCTGCTCTCGGTCGGGCTGCTCAAGCGCACCGCCCGCGGCCGCAAGGCCACCCGCCTGGCCTACCAGCACGTCGCCAGCCTCAAGCAGCCCGACCTGGAGCTCTTCGCCGCCTCGAAATGAGCCGACGTGCGGTGGGCGTCCTCCTGCTCGGCCTCCTCGCCCTCGCTCCCTCCGCCGCGACGCAGCCTAACCTGGAGTTCATCCGCGTGGCCGTGGTCCAGAACGACCCGGAAGTGGACCTGCGCATCCAGGGCCGCTTCACGCTGCGCGCCATGCACACCGGCGACCCCATCTGGGAGCAGCGCCGCTGGGGCCAGTGGGCGGTTCGCGCCGTGCCCGAGGGGCTGGCGGTGGGGGAGGAGATCCTGCCGTACTTCGGCGTGCGCATCGAGCCGCAACGCGAGGCCGCCATCAGCCTTAACGGCACCCGGCTGCGCGGCACGCTGGAGATCGTGCGGCAGAAAGACCTCACGCTGCTGGTCATCAACCACGTGGCACTTGAGGAGTACCTGCGCGGGGTGCTGAGCAAGGAGGCGCCGGACTACTGGCCGCCCGAGGCGCTGAAGGCCATCGCTATCGCCGCGCGCAGCTACGCGGTGTACCGGCGCGCCACCAAGGCGCAGGGGGAGTTCGACGTCAGCGGCACGGTCCTCTCGCAAGACTACGGCGGCAAGACCGCGGAGAAGGCCGCGACGACCAAGGCGGTGCGCGAGACCGCCGGCCTGGTGGTCACCTACCAGGGCTGGCTCTTCCCGACGTTCTACCATTCGACCTGCGGCGGGATGACCGAGCACGCGCGGGTCATGGGATCGTTTGATCTGCCGCCGCTGGCCGGCGGCGTGCGCTGCCGCTGGTGCACGGCCTCGCCGTTCTACTCGTGGCGCCGCCGGCTGACCCGGGAGGACATCGCGTGGACGCTGCACCGGGGCGGGCGCGGCTCGGTGGGTGTGGTGCGGGACCTGCGCATCATCAAGCAAACACCCTCGGGGCGGGTGGAGCGCATCGGCGTGGTCGGCACCCAGCGCACCCTGACGTTCAGCGGCTCGGAGTTCCGCGCGCTGCTGGGCTTCGAGCGGCTGCGCAGCGTCTTCTTTTCGCTCATCCCGGTCGCCGACGGCTTTGTCGTGGACGGCCGCGGCTGGGGCCACGGCGTGGGCATGTGCCAGTGGGGGGCCGCGGAGCTGGCCCGCCGGGGCATGCGCGCCGAAGAAATCCTGTCGTACTACTATCCTGGAGCCGGGCTGGCGTCGCTCAACGAATTGGCGGCCCAACCCTTGCGTGCCGTGGGAGGATCCTCGTAATGCCAGACCCCGCCGCCGCAGCGCCGTCCTCGTCGCTGCTGCTGATGCAGTACCTCGTGCCGTTCGGCATGATGTTCCTGATCTTCTACCTCATCGTCTTCCGGCCGCAGTCCAAGGCCCGGAAAGAGCATGAGGCGATGCTCAAGGCCCTCAAGAAAAACGACGAGGTCGTGACGACCGGCGGCATCTTCGGCACGGTTCTGAACGTCAAGCCGGAGTCCGTGACGCTGCGGGTGGACGATAACGTCCGGCTGGAAGTGGAACGCGCCGCCATCGCCAGAGTCGCCAAGGCCCGCCCCGCCTGATGCCCGCCTCATTGCGCTGGCGCGTGCCGCTGGTCCTGGCGGTGCTCGCCCTGAGCTGCTGGTACGCGTTTCCGCTGCACAAGCGCATCGGCCTGGGGTTGGACCTGCAGGGCGGCATGCACGTCGTCCTGCGGGTGGACACCTCCAAGGTGCCGCCGCAGGCGCGCCACACGGACGTCACCGCCGTCGCGCTGGAGATCGTGCGCAACCGCATTGACCAGTTCGGCGTGCGCGAGCCGCTCATCCAGCGCCAGGGGATGGACCACATCCTCGTGCAGCTGCCCGGCGTGACCGACCGCGAACGGGCGCTGAATCTCATCGGCCAGACCGCGCTGCTGGAGTTCCAGCTCGTGGCCGAGAGCCCGCGGCTGCTCGAGCAAGCCCTGGCCGGCGCGGCACCGGCCGGCTACCGCCTGGCCGAGGATGAGACCGGCCAGCCGCTCCTGCTGGACACCAAGGACACGCTCACCGGCGCCATCCTCTCCGACGCCTACGTGGACGCCGGGGAGCTGGGCCTGCCGGAGGTCAGCTTCCACCTCAACAAGGAGGGCGCGAAGGCCTTCGGCCGCCTGACCGGCACCAACATCAACCGCCGGCTGGCCATCGTGCTGGACGGCAAGGTGCAGTCCGCACCCACGATTCAAAGCCGCATCACCGATGCGGGGCGCATCACCGGCCGCTTCACCCGCGAGGAGGCCAACGACCTGGCCATCGTCCTGCGGGCCGGTTCGCTGCCCGCGCCCATCGTGGTGGAAGAGGAGCGCACGGTCGGCCCGACGCTGGGGCGCGACTCCATCGCCGCGGGCGTGCGGGCGACCGCCATTGGGCTGGCACTGGTCGTCGTCTTCATGGTCGGCTATTACTGGCTCTCCGGCCTGGTGGCGGTGGCGGCGCTGACGCTGAACTTCCTGCTCATTCTGGGCGGCCTGGGCTATTTCCAGGCGACGCTCACGCTGCCCGGCATCGCCGGCATGCTGCTCACACTGGGCATGGCGGTGGTCGCGACCGTCCTCCTTAACGAGCGCATCCGCGAGGAGCTGCGGGCCGGGCGGCCGCTGTCGCTGGCGATCGGGGCCGGCTACGACAAGGCGTTTTCCGCCATTCTCGACTCGAACGTCACCACCCTCATCGCCGCGCTGTTCCTGTACTGGTTCGGCACCGGGCCGATCCGCGGCTTCGCCACGACGCTGGGCATCGGCCTGCTCGCCAGCATGTTCACCGCGGTCTTCGTGACGCGCGTGGTCTTCGACATCCTCCTGGGGATGGGCGCGCTCAAGCCCAAGGGCCTGGCGATGCTCCAGCTCTTCAAGCAGACGAAGAGTGATTTCGTCGGCAAGCGCTACATCTGCTGGGGGATTTCCCTGGTGACCATCGCGCTGGGCATGACCGCGTTCGTCATGCGCGGGCCGGACCGCTACGGCATTGATTTCACCGGCGGGCTGCTCGTGGAATACCGCTTCAGCCAGCCGGTGGAGGCCGAGGCGCTGCGCGCGTCGCTGCGCAAGGTCGGCCTAGGCGATGCCGCGCTCCAGCGCTTCGGCTCGTCCACCGAATGGCTCATCCGCACCAGCGCCGGCACTGATGCGCAGATCCAGAGCGCGGTGGGCCGCATCGGCGAGGCGCTGCGCGCCGACCACGACGCGGCCGGCCCGCAGCAGGTGCGCCTGGAGCGCGTGGGGCCGACGGTCGGGGCGATCCTGCGCAACAAGGCCTGGATGGCCATCGGCTGGTCGCTCGTCGGGATCCTGCTCTACGTGGCGTTTCGGTTCCGGCACTGGGACTTCGGCGCGGCCGGCGTGATCGCGCTCATCCACGACGTCATCGTGGCGGTGGGGGCGCTGTGCCTGGCCGGCCGCCAGATTGACCTGACCATCGTCGCCGCGCTGCTGACCATCGCCGGCTACTCCATCAACGACACCATCGTCATCTACGACCGGGTCAGGGAGAACATGCGCCTGAACCGCAAGATGCGCCTGGCGGAGGTCATCAACCTCAGCGTCAACGAGACGCTCTCGCGCACCATCCTGACGTCCCTGGTGACCCTGTTGACGGTCATCACGCTCTACGGCATGGGCGGGGAAGTCCTGCGCGACTTCTCGTTCTGCCTGATCGTGGGGTTCATCTCCGGCGTGTACTCCACGGTGTACATCGCCTCGGGGCTGGTCATCATGTGGAGGCAGTGGTTCAAAACCGCGTAAGCCTGTGATGGAACCCCGCTGGCGCCTGCATCCCGCCGACCCGCTCCTGGCCCAGGAGTTGGCCCGAGCGCTCGGCATCCACCCCCTGACCGCGCAGCTGCTGCTCAACCGCGGCGTCGGCACGCCGGAAGATGCGGCGCGGTTCCTGCAGCCGACGCTCGAGCGCCTCGGCGACCCGTATCAGCTCTTCGGCATGGCGCGCGGGGTGGCCCGGCTGCGGCAGGCCATCGCGCGCCGCGAGCCCATCTTCCTGTTCTCCGACTCGGATGTGGACGGGCTGACCGCCGGGGTGCTCTTAACCGAGGTGCTCCAGGAGCTGGGGGCCACGGTGCGCGCGCAGGCCGCCAACCGCATCACCGACGGCTACGGCCTGCCGCAGGCGCTGGTGCGGCCGATCGTCCGCTCCAAGGCCCGGCTCGTCGTGCTGGTGGATTGCGGCACCAACCAGCCGGCGGCCATCCGCGCGCTGGCGGCCCACGGCATTGACACCATCATCGTGGACCATCACGTGCCGCTGCAGCCGGCCGGCGCCCACGCGCTGATCAATCCCCATGCCGGCCCGGGCCCGGGCCGAGAATTGTGCAGCGCAGGGCTGGCGCTGAAGGTGGCCCAGGCGCTCTTCGGCGCCGACGCGCCGCAGCGGCTGCTGCCGTACCTGGACCTTGCCTCGCTCGGCACGGTGGCCGACTGCTCGCCGCTGATCGGCGAGAGCCGCATCATCGTCGCCGAAGGGCTGCCGCGGCTGCTCCAGACGGCCCGGCCGGGGCTGCGCAAGCTCTGCGAAGCCACCGGCCTCTCGGAGGCCTCGGTGGACGCGGTCGCCAGGAAGCTCGCACCGCGGCTCAACGCCAGCGGCCGGCTGGGAGATACCTCGGCGGTGTGGAAGCTGCTGGGCCGGCAGGGCGATGCGGCTGCGCAGGCGTGCCTGGCCAGCGCGCACGCGGCGCACCAGCAGACCAAGGAGTGGTACCGGCGGGTGCTCGCGCAGGCGCAAGCCCAGGTCAGCCGGCTGCATTTCCGCGACCGCTACGTGCTGGTGGTCAGCGGCGAGGGCTGGCCGCAGGGCGTCATGGGGCCGGTGGCCTCGCAGCTGGCCGAACGGTACGGCCGGCCGGCGGTGGCCATCGCGGTCAACGAGCGCGTCGGAGTGGGTTCGGCCCGTTCGGTGCCCTCGGTGGATTTGCTGCAGGCGCTGACCACCTGCCAGGACATGCTGGTGCGCTTCGGCGGGCATGCCCAGGCCTGCGGGCTGACGATTGACGTCCAGCACGTGGAGGCGTTCCGCGCCCTGCTCAACCAGCGGGTGCAGGAGGCGGTGGGGCCGCAGGGGTTGCGCCGCACGCTGCTGCTCGACCTGGAGCTGGCCCTGGGCGCGGTGGCGGCGGACTGGGTGGGGGAGCTGCAGCGCTTGCGCCCGTTCGGGCAGGGCAACCCCCGCCCGGCGGTGCTGATGCGGCGGATGCGCCTCGAGCCGAAATCGCCGCGAGTGGGCTGGATCTGCGAGGGGGCGCGCCGGGTGCTGGCGCGGGGTTCGTACGCGGGTCTGCGCGGCGATAGCCGCTACGACGTGGTGGTCAGCCCGTCGCTGGACGGGGACGGGACGCTTACGCTCTCACTGCGGAGCGTGAAGGATTCAACGGCGCTTTAACGACCCGGCCGGACTTCAGGCACGACGTGCACACGCGCACGCGGCGCACCGTGCCGTTGAGCAGGACGGTGGCGCGCTGCAGGTTCGGCAGGAAGCGCCGCAGGTTCACCCGGACGTTCTTGCGCCCGACCCCGCCCTCTTTCTTCGACATGCCGCGCTTGGTGATCGTGTGCCCGACAACCGGGCCCTTGCCGCAGATGGCGCACTGTTTCATGGGAGTCTCCTCGACGGTGAAGGCCCCTATTATAGCCATCCCATGCCTGTGACACAAGCCCCGCCGCTGCAGCGCGCCATCCGCTACGTCAAGGGGGTCGGCCCGGCCCGGGCCGCCCAGCTCGCCCAGATGGGCGTCGTCACCGTCGAGGACGCCCTGTACTTCGCCCCCCGCCGCTACGAGGACCGGCGCCGCCTCTCCACCCTCCGGGAGGCCCCCCCGGGCGAGCTGGTGACCCTGCGCGTGCAGGTGCTGGCGCGCTCGCTGCGGCGCATCCGCGGCGGGCGCACGCTGGTGGAAGCCTCGGTGGGCGACGCCTCCGGCGTGGGCTCGGCGGTCTGGTTCAACCAGCCCTACCTAGCCCAGCAGCTGCGCGTCGGCGAGGAGGTCCTCCTCTACGGCCGCCTGGAGCCGGGTTCGCGCCCCGGCCCGCCTTCCGCCAGAGCCGGGGCGGGCCGGCAGCTCATCCATCCGGAGCTTGAGCACCTTGACGGCGGGGAGGAGGATTCGCTGCACACCGGCCGCATTGTGCCGGTGTATCCGCTCATCGCCGGTGTCAACCAGCGCTGGCTGCGCCGCCTGCTCGCCGGCCTGGTGGAGCAGGACAGCGGCCTGCTCGATGATTCGCTTCCCGAGCCGCTGCGCGCGGCCAAGGGCTGGCCGCCGCTGCCGCAGGCTATCCGGGAGCTGCACGCCCCCTCGTCCTTCGAGGCGCTCGAGATCGCCCGCGCGCGGCTGGCCTTCGGCGAGCTGCTGCTCTTGCAATTGGCGCTGGCACAGCGGCGAGCCCGCGCCCGGCACAAGACGAAGCCCCAGCGCTACCAGCTCGACGGCCCGCTGACACAGGCCCTGCGTCAGCGCCTGCCGTTTCGCCTCACCGACGCGCAGGAGCGCGTGCTGCGGGAATGCTGCGGCGACCTGGACCGCAGGCACCCCATGTACCGCCTGCTGCAGGGCGACGTGGGCTGCGGCAAGACCATCGTCATGGTCTTCCTGCTCGCGGCCGCCGCGCAAAGCGGCGCGCAGGCCGCGGTGATGGCCCCGACCGAATTGCTGGCCGAGCAGCATGCCCGCGTCATCGCCGGGCTGCTGGGCCCGCTGGGGGTCTCCTCGACGCTGCTCGCGCAAGGCCTCGCGCCGGCCGAGCGCCGAGAGCGGCTGCAGGCCATCGCGTCGGGAGAGGCGGCGGTGGTCATCGGCACGCACGCGCTCATCCAGCAGGAGGTGGCGTTCAAGCGGCTCGCGCTGGTCGTCATTGACGAGCAGCACAAGTTCGGCGTGGTCCAGCGCGCCCGGCTCGCCGGCAAGGCGCAGGAGCCGGACGTGCTCGTGATGACCGCCACCCCCATCCCGCGCACGCTGGCGCTGACGATGTACGGCGATCTCGATATCTCCACCATTGATGAGCTGCCGCCGGGGCGGGGCCGCACGACCACCCAGTGGCTGCGGGAGGCGCAGCGCGACGAGCTCTACGCGCTGGTGCGCCGCGAGCTCGCCAAGGGCCGGCAGGGCTACGTGGTGTATCCGCTCATCGAGGAGCGCTCCACCGTGGCCCTGCGGGCGGCCAGCCGCATGGCCAAGCACCTGCAGCAGGAGATCTTTCCGGAGGTCAAGGTCGCGCTGCTGCACGGCCAGATGAAGCCGGCGGTCAAGGAGCGGCTCATGCAGGCGTTCCTGCGCGGCCAGATCCAGCTGCTGGTCTCGACGGTCATCGTGGAGGTCGGCCTGGACGTGCCCAACGCCAGCGTCATGGTCATCGAGCATCCGGAGCGCTTCGGCTTAGCCCAGCTGCACCAGCTGCGCGGCCGCATCGGCCGCAGCACGTACCCGGCCTGCTGCCTGCTGGTCAGCGATTCCGCCGAGGACGCCGCGCGAAGCCGGCTGCAGGCCTTCGTGGAGACAACGGACGGGTTCCGGCTCGCCGAGCACGACTTAGCCCTGCGCGGGCCCGGCGAGCTGCTGGGCCGGATGCAGCACGGCTGGTGGCGCCTGCGCCTGGCCGACGTCACCCGCGACCGCGCCCTGCTGGAAGCGGCGCGCCAGGAGGCCCAGGCCCTCATCGCCCAGGACCCTGACCTGCGCGAACCGGCCGTGGCGGCGCTGCGCGAGCAGCTGGCGCGGTTCCGCCAGCGGCCTGGCTGACAGCGGCCCATGGCGCGCATCGCCGGAGGGCAATTGCGGGGCCGCGTCCTGGCGATGCCCGGGCGCATCCGGGCCACCGAAGCCAAGGTCCGCCAGGCGCTCTTCAACATCCTCGCACCCCGCGTGGCCGGCGCGCGGGTGGTGGACGGCTACGCCGGCAGCGGGGCCCTGGGGTTCGAGGCGCTCTCCCGCGGAGCGGCCTTCGTGGCGTTCATCGAATCGGACCCCGAGGCGGTGGTGTGCATCCAGGAGAACCTGGCCCGCTTGGAGATCCCCCGCAAGGCCTGCCGGGTGCTGCATCTGGATGTGCCGCGTGGCCTTGTGGCGCTCGCCGAGAGCGAGCCGCCCTTCGATTTGGTCCTGCTGGACCCCCTGTACCACACCGACGAGGCAAAAAAGGCCTTGAACGCCCTGGGGGACTGTGCTATCCTCGCACCCGCTGGCCTGGTGGCGATTGAGCATCATCGGCGGACGGCGCTTCCAGCGGCGGTCGGTCCGCTACGGGTCTTGAAGCA
>JACQRG010000031.1 GCA_016206565.1 Candidatus Omnitrophota bacterium
CGTTTGTCCTGTTCGTGTGCATGAGCGACCTGGAGCGCTTCGGCCTCATCAACAAGGTCATGAAGTGGATCAGCCCGAACTGAGCATGATCGCGCGACGCCAAACACGGCCCGTGCGCGTCAAGGACGTCGTGATCGGCGGCGGCGCCCCGGTGACGATCCAGTCCATGACCAAGACCGACACCGCGGACATCGCGGCGACCGCGCGGCAGATCCGCGCGCTGGCCACCGCCGGCTGCGAGCTCGTGCGCGTGGCGGTGCCGACCCTCGAGGCGGCCAAGGCGCTGCCGGACATCCGCCGCGAGGCGAATCAGGTGGCGCTGGTCGCCGACATCCACTTCCACCCGCAATTCGCGCTGGCCGCGATCGAGGCCGGCTTCGACAAAATCCGCTGGAACCCCGGCAACATCCGCCAGAGTGCGCGCGTGCAGGAGGTGGTGGCGCGCGCCAAGGCGCGGGGCATCCCCATCCGCATCGGCGTCAACGTCGGCTCGCTCGACCCGGAGTGCGAAGCGGCCTCTCCGGGCAACCTCGTGGAGGCCATCGTCCAGAGCGCGCTGAAGTCCGTGCGCCTGCTGGAGAGCTTCGGGTTCCAGGAGATCGTCATCTCGCTGAAGTCCTCCGATGTGCTGCAGATGCTCGCGGCGTACCGGCGGATGGCCCAGCTGTGCGACTACCCCTTCCACCTGGGCGTGACCGAGGCCGGGCTGCTGGAGGCCTCCACGGTCAAATCGGCGATCGGCATCGGCGCCTTGCTGGCCGAGGGCATCGGCGACACGATTCGGGTCTCCATCACCGGCGACCCGATTGACGAGGTCAAGGTGGCCCAGCGCATCCTTTCCTCGCTGCAGCTGCGCCGCTTCGAGACGAACGTCATCGCCTGCCCGTCCTGCGGCCGCTGCGAGATTGACGTCGTCGGCATCGCCAAGCAGGTCGAGGCCCGCTTGCAGGCCCTCTCCCAGGAGGAGCCGCGCGCGCTGGAGCTGACGGTCGCGGTCATGGGCTGCGTCGTCAACGGCCCGGGCGAGTCCGAGCACGCGGACGTGGGCCTTGCCGGCGGCGGCGGGGTCGGCGTCATCTACCGCAAGGGCCGGCAGGTGCGCCGCGTGGGCGAGGCCGAGATGGTGGATGCGCTGCTGGATGAAGTTCAGAACGTGTTGCACGAAACATCCGCTGTCATAGCGAGATGACGCAAGCGACAAGCGACATGCGACAAGCAACACATGTCGGCTGTTGCCTGTTGCTTGTTGCCTGTCGCTAGCCATGCGCTGGTCCCAGTACTTCCTGCCCACCCTGCGCGAAGACCCGAAGGACTCCGATTCGGCCAGCTACCGGCTGATGGTGCGCGCCGGGCTGATTCGCCGCCTGGGCGCCGGCGCTTACTCCTACCTGCCGTTCGGCCGCCGCGCCCTGCGCAACGCCGAGACCATCGTGCGCGAGGAGATGGACCGCGCCGGCGCGCAGGAGCTGCTCCTGCCCGCGCTCCAGCCGGTCGAACTGTGGAAGGCCACCGGCCGCTACGAGGTCCTGGGCGACGTGCTCATCCGCTTCAAGGACCGCACCGGCAAGGAGGTGGCGCTGGGCCCCACCCATGAGGAAGTGGTCACCAGCCTCCTGAAGGAAGTCCAGTCCCACAAGCAGCTGCCGGTGACGGTCTACCAGATCCAGACCAAGTTCCGCGACGAGCCGCGGCCGCGCTTCGGCGTCATCCGCTCCAAGGAGTTCCTCATGAAGGACGCCTACAGCTTCGACACCGACTTAGAGGGGCTCAACCGCAGCTACCAGGCGATGTACGAGGCCTACCAGCGCATCTTCGCCCGCTGCGGCGTGCAGGTGCTGGCTTGCGAGGCCGATTCCGGCATCATGGGCGGCGACGTCTCCCACGAGTTCATGGCGCCGGCTGAGAGCGGGGAAGACCAGGTCGTGCGCTGCGAACAGTGTGCGTATGCCGCAAACTTAGAGGCCGCTAAGATCCAGCCTCCAGCCTCCAGCCTCCAGCCTCCAGCCGAAGCGCCGAAGGCGCTTCAGGCGGTCAAGACGCCGGGCAAGCACACGGTCGAGCAAGTCAGCCAGTTCTTGAAGGTCACGCCCCAGCAGCTCGTCAAAACGCTGCTCTACGACGTGGGCAAGGACGGCAAGGAGCATGTGGCGGTGCTCGTGCGCGGCGACCATGAGGTCAGCGAAGCCAAGCTGGCCCGCGCGCTGCAATCCGCCCACGTGAAGCTCTCCAGCGCGCAGACCATCGAGCGTCTCAGCAAAGCGCCGATGGGCTTCGCCGGTCCGGTGAAGCTCGACGGCGTGCGGCTGCTCGCCGACCACGCCGTCACGCAGATGGTCAACGCGGTCACCGGCGCGAACGAAGCCGAGACGCACCTGATCAACGTCAACCCGGGGCGCGATTTTTCGCCGAGCACCGTCGCCGATCTTCGGCTCATCACCCAGGCGGACGGCTGCCCGAAGTGCGGGGCGCGCCTCGCGTTCGTCAAGGCCATCGAGGTCGGCCACGTCTTCAAGCTCGGCACCAAGTACACGCAGGCACTCGGGGCCGTGGTGCAGGATGCCGGCGGGGCGCTCGCGCCGATGATCATGGGCTGCTACGGCATCGGGGTCAACCGCATCGTGGCCGCGGCCGTGGAGCAGCATCATGATGCGCAGGGCATCGTCTGGCCGACGGGGTTAGCGCCGTTCCACGCGGTGGTGACCATCCTAGACGTTAGTCTGCCTGAGCAGCGCCAGGCCGGCGAGCAGGCCTATGAGGCGCTGCGCGGCGCAGGGTTCCAGGTGCTGCTGGACGACCGGGAGCAGTCCGCCGGCAGCAAGCTCAAGGACGCGGACCTGGTCGGCATCCCCTGGCAGGTCGTCGTGGGCAAGGTGTGGCAGGCGGAACACAAGCTCGAGCTGCGCCGCCGCAGCAGCAAGGAGCCGCAGCGGGTGGAGCCCGGCCAGCTCGTCGAGGCGCTGCGCAAGGCGCTTGCCCCGGCCCACGCCGAGCCATAGCCGGGGCTTGACAAGGAGGCCTCATCGTAGTACAGAGAAGCAGTGCCTATCGGAGTGCCAAAAGTGGGTGGCCCCCACTTTTTTTGTTCTTCGGATCGGTGCGACGCGATGGAAGATCCACGGGCCGCGGCCGTCCGCCAGCTGGCGGAGCCGCTGGTCAGCGAACAGGCGCTGGAACTAGTGGAGCTCTCGGTGCTCTCCCAGGGCGGGCAGGCGCTGGTGCGGCTGCTCGTGGACGCGCCGGGAGGCGTGACGCTGCAGCAGTGCGCGCGGCTCAACCAGGACATCGGCCGGGCGCTGGAAGCCGCCAACGTATTCGAGGAGCGCCACACGGTGGAGGTCTCCTCGCCGGGGCTGGACCGTCCGCTGGTGAGCCGCCGGGACTATGAGCGCGCCCTCGGCGAGCCGGTGGCCATGAGCGTGGCGCGCGACGACGGCCGCACGACCGACGTGCACGGCGTGGTGCTGGCGGTGCAGCCGGATCCCGAGGCCGTGGTCGTGAAGACCGCCGGCGGCAACCTGACGGTGCCGCTGGGGCAAATCCGCTGGGCCAAGAAGGCCCTGCGATGGTGAGCGATGATGAACGGCGAGTTGCTGGCCATTCTGGAAGCCATTGAGCGGGACAAGGGCATCGACCGCGAGGCGCTGATCCAGGCGGTGGAGTCCGCCCTGGCCACCGCCGCCAAGAAAACGGCGGGCCTGCCCGAGGAAGAGGAGCTGACCGTCACGATTGACCGCAAGACCGGGCAGCTCTCGGTTGCCTCCCAGGGCAGAGCGATGCCGTCGCTGCACTTCTCCCGCATCGCCGCGCAGACCGCCAAGCAGGTCATCATGCAGAAGATCCGCGAGGCGGAGCGGGAGGTCATCTTCAGCGAGTTCCAGGGCAAGGTCGGCGACATCGTCACCGGCTCGGTGCACCGCTTCGAGCGCGGCGACATCATCGTCGAGCTGGGCCGCGCCGAGGCCATCCTGCCCAAGGCCGAGCGCATCCCCCACGAGGAATACCACC
>JACQRG010000033.1 GCA_016206565.1 Candidatus Omnitrophota bacterium
ACGTGGCATGGCCGGTTCTCCATTTACCGACAGCGAGGAACCGCCGTCTGAGGAGCCGGGGGACTGGCACCCGCCGGTGGCGTGCCCGCAGTGCGGCCGGACGCAGACCCGGTTTGTGGAGCTGCGCTATGAACGCTCGGTATACGAGTGCGAGCTCTGTGAAGTTAGGTTTGAGATCGAGGAGTAAGCGCGCGAGAGGAGGTAGATCATGCGAACCGCGAATCCGGCGCTAGGGGCCGACACGTTTCTCGGGGTGCGCGGCATGGCCGCGGGAGCGGCCATGAGCATCCAGGGCACGGTCAATAAGACCGCGGTGCTGCTGGCGCTCTTGCTCGTGTCAAGCGCCTGGACGTGGGGGCAGGCCTTTGCCGGCGCTCCGGTGCAAGGATTCATCGGATTCGGCGCCATCGCTGGATTCGTGGTCGCGCTCGTGACGATCTTCAAGAAAGCGTGGGCCCCCATCACGGCCCCGCTCTATGCCGCGTTGGAAGGCCTGATGCTGGGCGGCGTGTCAGCGATGTTTGAGGCCAGCTTTCCCGGCATTGCGATCCAGGCCGTGACCTTGACGTTCGGGGTGCTGGCCGCGCTGTTGATCGCCTACACCTCTCGCCTGATCCCGGTGACGGCCAACTTCCGTCTGGGTATCGCCGCCGCCACCGGCGGGATTATGCTGGTGTATCTGGCCAGCTTCGTCCTGGGCTTCTTCGGCGTCTCCATGCCCTTCCTCCATGACAGCGGTCCCATCGGCATCGGCGTCAGCCTCTTCATCGTAGTGATTGCCGCCCTGAACCTGGTGCTGGATTTTGACTTCATCGAGCAGGGGGCCCGGAACAGCCTTCCGAAGTACATGGAGTGGTACGCGGCGTTCGGCCTGCTGGTCACGCTGGTCTGGCTGTACCTGGAGATCATTCGGCTGCTGGCGAAAATGCGCAGCCGGCGGTAACGCGGAACAGCGGTAGATGGTGCAGCGAAGCATTTCACTGAGGGAGGGCGAGCGATGGGCAAGGTGCTGAAATGCCGGGATGTCGGCGTGGACTGCGACTTCGAGGTGCGCGGCGAAACGGAAGAGGAGATCCTCGCGAAAGCTGCGGAGCACGCCCAGGGCTGTCATGCCGGCGTCGAGATGACGCCCGAGGTGCAAGCCAAGATCAGGGCTGCGATCAAGGACGAGTGAGCAGCATGTGGCGAAGAAGCTGACGATCCTCACCCCAGGCAACTTCCTCCGCGAGCTGGTCCGGCAAGCCGCTCCAGCCTCACCGTCAGCGTGAAGGGAATCCGGGGACAGCCACCGAAGCCAAAGACTTTTTCTTTAGTCCCAGGCCGCATTCTGCTACCATAGGAGGCTAAGGGTTTCATCGGTTGGGGTTGGAGGGAGGAACACGGGAGGAGCAATGCCGTTTGAGCCGGGTGGTGGGGGAGGGTTCGGGGGTCGGCCGCCGCGGGAAATGCACAAGGCAACCTGCGCGGACTGCGGCAAGGAATGCGAGGTGCCATTCAAGCCCAGCGGGGACCGTCCGGTCTACTGCCGGGACTGTTTCTCGAAGCGCAAGGGCAGCGGCCGGTAGTCCTTCCAACCAACCACCCAGAAGCCTCGTTCCGCCGGCCGAGCGGAACGGGGCTTATGTCTTCCGGGAGGCCTCATGGAACGAACCCTTGACGCGCTGGCGCAGTACCTGAAAGGCCGGGTCATCGGCGACGGCACCGTCCTGATCCGCGGCCTGAACAACCTGGACGCGGTCGGCGAGGGGGAGCTGACCTTCGCCGAGGACGCCCAGCGTTTAGCGCAGGCCATGACCACGAAAGCGTGGGGGATTCTCGTCGCCTCGGGTGTGACGCAGCTGCAGGGCCGCTCGGGTATCAGCGTCTCCAACCCGAAGCTGGCCTTCGCCCTGCTGCTGGAGCTCTTCAACCCCGCGGCGCTGTCGGACGGGAGCGTGCATCCCACCGCCGTGCTCGGCGAGGGCGTGCAGCTGGGCGAGCGGGTGACGGTGCGCGCCCATGCCGTGATCGGCGACCGCGCGCGCATCGGGGCCGGCAGCATCATCGAGCCGGGCGTCTGCATCGGCCCTGACGTGGTGATCGGCGAGCGCTGCCTCATCGGCCCGAACGTCACCGTGTACCGGCAGACCCTGATCGGCAACCAAGTGTGCATCCACGCCGGCTCGGTCATCGGCGGCGACGGCTTCGGCTACGTGTTCCACGAGGGCCGCTACGTCAAGATCCCGCAGGTCGGCAACGTCGTCATCGAGGACGACGTGGAGATCGGCTGCAACTCCTGCGTGGACCGCGCGACCCTCGGCTCGACGCTGATCCAGCGCGGCACCAAGATTGACAACCTCGTGCAGGTCGCGCACAACAACCGCATCGGCCGGCACGTGGTCCTGGCCGGGCAGGTCGGCCTGGCGGGCAGCGTGACGATCGGCGACTACAGCTTGCTGGGCGGCCAGGCCGGCGTGATTGACCATGTCACACTCACCGACCAGACCCGGGTCGGGGCGGCGAGCCTCGTGACAAAGTCCTTCCCCCCCAAGACGGTTCTCTGGGGGACTCCGGCGCGGGAGCTGCAGCGCGTCAAGCAGCAGATGGCCGCGCTCGGACGCCTGCCCGGACTGCTCAGGATGGCGGCCGACTTGCTGCGGCGCCTGACCGGCGCGGAAGACCGCCTGCGCCGCGTCGAGGACGCCTCCGGCGCGTCCAAGCCGCGTTAAGCGCGGCGCGCCGAGCCGTGCCATGTCCGCGCGCGCAGCCTCGCTGCTCGGCTGGCTGCTGCTCGCCGCACCCAACGCCGCCGCCGAATCCCCCATGGCCCAGACGCCTGCCCCCGCAACGAAGACCGAGCTGGCGACGTTCGCCGGCGGCTGCTTCTGGTGCATGGAGCCGCCGTTTAAGAAGCTGCCGGGGGTCGTGTCGGTGACGTCGGGCTACACCGGCGGCACCGTCAAGGAGCCGACGTACGAGGGCGTGTCCGCCGGCGCGACCGGGCATGCCGAGGCGGTCCGGGTGGTGTACGACCCGTCCGCGGTCAGCTACGACCGGCTGCTGGACGTCTTCTGGCGCAACATTGACCCCACCGACCCCACCGGCCAGTTCGCCGACCGGGGCAGCCAGTACCGCACCGCGATCTTCTACCATACCGAGGAGCAGCGACGCCTGGCCGAGGCCTCCAAGCAGCGGCTCAACCGCTCCGGCAAGTTCGAGCGGCCCATCGCCACCCAGCTCGTGGCCGCCGGCCCCTTTTA
>JACQRG010000034.1 GCA_016206565.1 Candidatus Omnitrophota bacterium
CGCCTGATCGTCGTCACCGGCCTCTCGGGCTCCGGCAAGTCCTCGCTGGCGTTCGACACGCTCTACGCCGAGGGCCAGCGCCGGTACGTCGAGAGCCTCTCCGCCTACGCCCGGCAGTTCTTGGAGCGGCTGGAGAAGCCCGACGTCGAGTCCATCGAGGGGCTTTCGCCGGCCATCGCCATCGAGCAGCGCACGGCCGGCGGCAACCCGCGCTCGACGGTCGCCACCCAGACGGAGCTGTACGACTACCTGCGCGTGCTCTTCGCGCGGGTGGGCACGCCCCACTGCCCGCGCTGCCGCACCCCCATCGAGCGCCAGTCGGCCCAGGAGATTGTCGCGCGCATCCTGGGAGCCCCCGGCCGCCCGGCGGGCGCTAGCCTGACGATCCTCGCACCCCTGGTGCGCGGGCGCAAGGGCGAGTATGCCGAGGTGTTCCGCGACGCCAAGCGCCAGGGGTTCGTGCGCGCCCGGGTGGACGGCATCGTGCGCGACCTCGATGAGCCCATCGCGCTGGACAAGAAGCGGGCCCACACCATCGAGGTCGTCGTGGACCGGCTCACGCTGGACCAGGACGGCAAGTCCCGCCTGACCGAGTCTGTCGAAGCGGCCCTGAAAGTCGGCAAGGGGATTGTCATCATTAGTAAGGTGGCTGAGGGCTCAGGGCTGAGGGCTCAGGGCAAGCACAAACCTCCCAGCCCTCAGCCCCCAGCCCCTAGCGATGTTGTGTTCAGCGAGCACTACGCCTGCGCCTCCTGCGGGTTCAGCGTGGAGGAGATTTCCCCGCGCACGTTTTCCTTCAACTCGCCCTACGGCGCCTGCCCGACGTGCGACGGCCTGGGCACCCGGCTGGAGATTGACCCGGACCTGGTGGTGCCGGATAAAGCCAAGTCGCTGCGCGACGGCGCCATCGAGCCGTGGAAACGAGGCGGCATGCACATGATCATGTACTACAACCGGCTGCTGCGCGAGGCCGCCAGGTTCTACCGGGCCGACCTGGATATGCCGTTTAAGTCGCTGGACCGCGCCGTGCAGCGCGCCTTGCTGTACGGCGCCGACGACGAGGTCTGGGGCGACCGCTGGGAGGGCATAATCCCCAACCTGGAGCGGCGCTTCCGCCACACCGAATCCGACTACGTCAAGGAGGAGATCGCCCGGTACATGAGCGTGCTGCCCTGCCCAAGCTGCCAGGGGGCGCGCCTGAAGCCGGAGAGCCTCTCCGTGCTCATCGCCGGGCGCTCGATCGCCGACATCGCCAAGGCGTCGGTCGGCGCGGCCCAGCAGTGGTGCTCGCGGCTGCGGTTCCCCGCGCGCCAGCAGGCCGTCGCCGAGCCGCTGCTCAAGGAGATCGCCGGCCGGCTGCAGTTCCTGCTCGACGTGGGGGTCGGCTACCTGACGCTGGACCGGGCGTCGGCCACGCTCTCCGGCGGCGAGGCGCAGCGCATCCGGCTCGCCACGCAGGTCGGCTCCGGCCTGGTCGGCGTGCTGTACATCCTGGATGAGCCCTCCATCGGGCTGCATCCGCGGGACAACGAACGGCTGCTGCGTACGCTAGAGCGGCTGCGGGATCTGGGCAACACGCTGATCGTCGTCGAGCATGACGAGACCACCATCCGCCACGCCGACTACATCGTGGACTTAGGGCCGGGCGCCGGCAAGCACGGTGGGGAGGTCGTCGCCGCCGGCACGCTCCAGGAGATCCTGCGCGTGGAGCGCAGCGTGACCGCGCAGTACCTGACCGGCCAGCGGCGCATCCCGGTGCCGCAGCGGCGGCGGCCCTGCGAGGGCGGCCCGTCGCTGCGCATCATCGGGGCGGCGGAGCATAACCTCAAGCGCGTGGACGAGCGCATTCCACTGGGCTGCTTCGTGTGCGTGACCGGCGTCTCCGGCTCCGGCAAGTCCACGCTGGTGGATGAGATCCTCTACCGGGCGCTGGCTCGGCGCCTGCACGGCGGCACGGCCAAGCCGGGCCGGCATGAGCGCCTCCAGGGCGCGGAGCATGTGGATAAGGTCATCGTCATTGACCAGTCGCCCATCGGCCGCACGCCGCGCTCCAACCCGGCGACGTACACGGACGCCTTCGCGCCGATCCGCGAGCTCTTCAGCCGGACCGAGGGCGCGCGGCTGCGCGGGTTCGCGCCCGGGCGGTTCAGCTTCAACGTCAAGGGCGGCCGCTGCGAGGCCTGCGAGGGCGACGGGATCAAGCGCATCGAGATGCATTTCCTCTCGGACGTGTACGTGCGCTGCGAAATCTGCAAGGGCCGGCGGTTCAACGAGCAGACGCTGCAGGTGACCTACAAGGGCCGCTCGATCGCGGACGTGCTGGCCATGACCGTCGAGGAAGCCCTGGAGCTCTTCGAGCCGGTGCCGGCCATCGCCCGGACACTGCGCACCCTCCAGGCGGTCGGCCTGGGCTACATCGAGCTGGGGCAGTCGGCCACCACCCTCTCCGGCGGCGAGGCGCAGCGCATCAAGCTCTCCAAGGAGCTCTCCAAGCGCGCCACCGGGCGCACCCTCTATTTGCTCGATGAGCCGACCACCGGGCTGCACCTGGCGGACATCGAGCAGCTGCTCGCCGTGCTGCACCGGCTGGTGGACCACGGCAACACGGTCCTGGTCGTCGAGCACAACCTGGACGTGATTAAGACCGCGGATTACCTCATTGACCTCGGGCCGGAGGGCGGCGAGGCCGGCGGGGAGGTGGTGGCCGCCGGCACCCCGGAGGCCGTGGCCCGGCAGCCGCGCTCCATCACCGGGCGATGCCTGCGCCCTCTGCTCGCAGGGCCGCGCGGCTCGTTGGCGCTGGCGTCGGTGCCGGGATGAGACGCTGGTTCGTCGCCACGGGGATCGCGGCGCTACTGGCCCATCCGTCGGCCGGCGCGGCGCAGATGCCGGCGGATCCAACTCAGGAGTACGCGGCCGTGCAGCGGTCCTTCCTGCAGGAAGATTTCAACGCGGTGGCGATGCTGGGCAAAACATTTCTGCTGCGCCATCCGGCCGCGCCTGAGGCGCTGCGTATCGCGCTCTGGCGCGCCCTGAGCCTCGATCGTTTAAGCCAGGCTGGCGTCGCCATTCAAGAGCTGGAGGTGCTGGAGGCCCGGCTCGCCCCCCAGCAGCCGCTGTGGGCCGAAGTCGTCTATTGGAGAGCGGACATCTGCCGGCGCGCCGGGCGCATGGAGGCGGCGAAAGTGGCGCTGACCCGGCTCCAGGAGCTCGCCCCAGCCTCGGCCTGGGTCCCCCATGGACAAATCGGGCTGGGGTTGCTCTACCTGCAACTGCAGGCGTATGAGATCGCGCGCCGCTACTTCCGGGAGGTGGCGCAGGAGTGGCCGGAAGCCGAGGTGGCGCTGGAGGCGCGCGTGTACGAGGGGCTCTGCCAGCTGAAGCTCAAGCGCTACGGCGAGGCGGTGCAGCTTCTGGAGCCGCTGCTGGATCGGCTCGGCCCGGGGCCGACGAAGGCCCAGGCGGTGTTCTATCTGGGCGAGGGATTGACCGGTCTTGGGCGGTTCGCCGAAGCGGCGCGCGCCTATCAGCAGGCCATGGAGCTTGGCCGGGCATCGGCCTGGTCGCGCCACGCCCAGTTCGCGCTGGGGTGGGCCCAGTACGGGGCCGGCCGGTGCGACGAGAGCGTGCGCACGCTTGAGCGATACCTTCAAGACGCGGACGCCCAGCACCGGGCCGAGGCCTTCTTCGCCCGGGCCAGCTGCCTGATGCGCCTGGGCCGGGAGGAGCAGGCGATTGCGCAGTTTGAGGAATTGATCGCCCGTTCCGCGGCGCACCCCCTGGCGTATGAAGCGGTGCTGGCCTTAGCCGAGGCGCACACCCGGCGAAAACAGCCCGGCCGGGCCCAGGCGCTCCTGGAGCAATTCCTTCGCCAGCCGCTGGAGGAGCCGGTCAGGCATCGCGTCGTGCTCTTTCTGGGCGCGGTGGCGCTGGAGCATGGCGATGCGGACGCGGCCACCGCGGCCTTTGCCTCCCTGCGTGGGGCCGCAGATTTGGCGGTGCGCCAGGCCGCCCTGAACGGGCTGGGGGACGCCTCGCTGCATCTGGGCCGGCCGGAGGAAGCGAAGCGTTCCTTTGAAGCATCGCTGCAACTGTCAGCCACCACGCCTGCGGGCGGCATGGCCGCCTATCATCTCGGACGCCTGGCCTTGCAGCAGGGCGAGGTGGAAAAGGCCATCAGCCTCTTTGGCGGCCTGAGCGGCCGGTCGGACGTGGCACTGGCGGATGACGCCAGCCTGGCGTTGGCCGTGGCCCTGATGCAGCAGGGCCGTCCGGAGCAGGCGCGAGGGCGGCTGGAGCAGCTGCGCCGGCAGCGGCCAGGCACGGTGGCGGCGGCAAGGGCCGCCTACTACCTGGCTCTGTTGAGAGCCGGGCAGGACGGCCATGAGGCCGAAACGCTGGCTCAGGAAACGGTCGCCCAGGCGCCGCACAGCGAGGAGGCGGCTGGGGCGCTGGTGCTCCTCGCCGACCTGCGCATCGGGCAGGCCTCGCTTTCGGAGGGGCGGGCCTGGCTGGCGCGCACGTACCGCGCCGGCCAGTTCACGCGGCGGCAGCGCGCCGCGCTGGCCAAGCGGCTGGGAGAGTATGCCCGGGCGGATCGGGCGTATGCCGAGGCGATCGAATGGTTTGCGCAAGCGCAGCAGTTGCTGCCGTCGCTGGCCGGCGAGGCGGCGTATCGCATGGCCTCCTGCTACGAGGAAGCCGGCGACGTGGAGGTGGCCCTCCAAGCCTATCAGGTCATCGCCCAGGCTCCGTGGGCGGTGCGGGGACGGCTGGCTGCGGCCAAGCTGTTAGAGCGGCAGGGTCGCGCGGGGGAGGCGGAAGCGATTTACGCCGCCCTGGCGCAAGCGGGGGTTCCGGAGTCGAAAGTGGTGCAAGAGCGGCTGGCGATTCTCAAGGCGCGCAGCGCCCACACGGTTCAGGCGCGCTAACGCCATGGCCCGGCGCGCCCCAGGTGCCGTGCTGCTGGTGCTCGTGACCTGCCCGACGCCGGCCGTCGCCCGCCGCCTGGCCAGGGCGCTGTTGCGGCAGCGATTGGCCGCGTGCGTCAACATCCTGCCAGGAGTCCGCTCGCTGTTCTGGTGGCGGGGCAAGGTGGACCAAGGCAAGGAAGTGTTGCTGCTGATCAAGACCGTGCGGGCGCATTTTCCGGCGCTTCGCCGGCGCATCCTCAGCTTGCACCCCTATGAGGTGCCTGAGGTGATTGCTTTCAAGATCCAGGCAGGGCATTTGCCGTATCTTGCCTGGGTGGCCTCGGAAACCGCAAAAAGGGGTCGGCGTGCTTGACAAAGGAGATGTCGTTGGGCATACTTCCTATGTAATAAGAATAACGTAAAATTAAGTATTGAAATAGTACTGGCGATAAGGGCAAACCTCGGGTGACCGGGGGACGCAAAGCTACGGGTCTCACGCTGAGACAGCCTAGCTGCCGAACCAGGGTGAGATTGCCGGGCTGCCGAACCAGTGGTTCGGCTTTTTTGTTATCGGGGGCCTGAAGGATGCGCGACGAGCGGGGGGCGGTGCTGGGCATCGTGATCATCACGGCGGTGGTGGCGGCCATCGCGGCCGCTGCCGCCCTGCAGATTGCCATTGCCCAGTCGCGGCATGCCCGGGCCTTCCGGGAGAGGGCGCGCGCCCAGGCGGCCGCAGAGGCCGGCCTGGTCTGGGCGATGGAGCAGCTGCGAGCGGACTCGACCTTGACGTTCGACGCGCCGGTGGACGTGGTGATTCCTGGTATTACATCGGTAGAGGACATCCCGGTGGACATCGTGCCCACCTGCGCGGCGCCGTGCCAGAACCGCACGCTCAGGGCCACGGTGGTGTACCGATGAGCCGCGCGATCCGGGGGGTCACCTTGACCGAGCTGGTGCTGGTGGTTGGGCTCCTCGCCATCCTCAGCTCCGTCGCGCTTCCCAATTACCAGCGCACGGTGGAGCGCAGCCGATGGCGGGCGGCCGGGGACACGCTCCAAGCCATCTACGCCGGGGAGCAGGTGTATTTCAGCCACAACGACGCGTACACGGATCTGTCAGGCGGCGGATGGGCGGACATCTACATGGATGATCCGAACACGAACGAAGTGAGCTACGACGTCCGGGTGTCTGGGCCTGGGGATACGAAGTTCACCGCCACCGCCAAGCGCCTCAGCGGGCCGCATAACAACAAGACCCAAACCATTGACGAAACCCGGAGCATGGCAGGCACGTGGACGCAGCCATGAGGCGCGCGCAGGGGGGCTTCACGCTGGCGGAGCTGCTGATGGCCTCCGCTATCGCGTCGGTCATCGCGGCCGGCACGATGTCGGCGTTCGTCGCCGCGGCGCGCATGCAGCGCGGCGCCGCCGGCCCCCGTGACGCCGAGGCGGCGTTCCTGGCCCAGCAGTTCCTGGACGCGCTGCGCAACCGGGTGGCGGCCGACTCCACATGGTTCGCCAGCGCTGCGGCGGCCTCATCCGGCGTCTGGATCAGCGATGACGCCCCGATCGAGGGCAGGGCGGGGATGGATCCCATTGCGGCCGCTGCCTCGTTGCTCAACACGGGCGCGGGCGCCAGGCGCTGCTACCAGGTGATGCCGGCGGATTGCGACGGCGACGGGAGTGCCGTGGATGATTGTCACCAAGTCCAAGTGACGGTGTGCTGGAATGACCTCACAAGCTGTCCGTGTCCCTGAGCGCGCGCCGCGCGGCGTGACCCTGGCCGAGGTGCTGATCGCCTCGGCGCTGGGCGCGCTCGTGCTCGCGGGCATCGCGACCATGGGGTCGAACCGGGTGAGGATGCAGGCGGACTTCGCCCGCCACTCGCCGATCCTCGCCACAGGCTACCTGGACACCGCGCTCGCCCTGCAGCACCTCCAGAAGAGCCTGGCGGCCGCGGACCGCGTGAACATCCTGAATGCCGACCTCAGCGTCCAGGTGCGGATTCCCGAGATGCGCGCGAATAAGCCGCCGACCTGCACGAGCTGCACAGGGCCCGCGCCGGCCCCGTGTTGTCTGGACGACGCGCGGAACTTCCGCTGGGTGCAGTATGAGCTTCAGGATACGGCGGCCGATTCCGACACGGTGCCGGAATTGTGGTTCTTCGATGACACGGCGTCCGCCTCCGGCTGTCCCAAGCCGAAGCAGCTCAGCCCCCGGGTCACCTCCCTGCGGATAGACTACATGGACCGGGCCGACCTGCCGGCGCTCGGGGGGGTGGAGCCGTTCCCCGGCGGGGAGGACAACAACATCCTGAAATACACCATGACCTGGACCGGCACGGCGCCGGGCGGCGGCACGGCGCTGACGCACGACTTCCGCGGCGAGACCGCGCTCAGGGCCGCGGTCTACTCGGCGGTCAATGCCGCAGGCAACGGACCCCTGGATTCCGGCTCCGGCCTGGCTGAGCCGAGCGTCAGCCCGCCGCCGGTCCGCTGCTCGGCGGGCCCATGACGAACAGGAGGAGGGTCGGCGATGATTGAGCTGGGCGGCTTGCTGCGCTCGGGAGCGGTCGGACTCGTGATTCGGCCCACCGAAGTGGAGGTCATTGAGCGCCGGGGCAAGAGAATCAGCGCCTACGCGCGGGTCCCCATCCAGGGCACGGAGGACGACCACCTGGTCGCCGCCATCAAGGCGGCCGTGGCGTCCGCCGGCGTCAGGCGCAAGGCCATGGCCGTCTCGATCGCGGGGCATGATGTGCTCGTGCGCTCGTTCACCATCCCGGTCGTCCCCAAAGCGGAATGGGAGGGTGCTGTGCGGTTTGAGGCGCGCAAGTACATCCCGTTCAAGCCGGAGCAGTTGGCCTGGAGCGCGCAGGCGGCTCGGGGCGCCGACAAGGACAAGGAGAGCGTGGTGGTGTTCGTCGGCATCCAGCAGGAGCGGTTGCACCGCCTCCAGGCGCTGCTCGCACAGGCCGGCGTGCAGCCGCTGCTCATCGAGCCCCAGGCCATCAGCCTCGGCCGCGTGATCCAGCTGGGGCGCGCGGCCGCGGCGTCCGAGGCCGTGTGCGTCGTGGACGCGGGCCCCGGCGGCGGCGAGCTGGCAGTCCTGCGGGACGGGCTGCCCTTTATCACGCGTTCATTCCGTTTCTCCGCCGAATCGCCGCAGGCGCGCGCCGAGCAGCTCCAGGGCGAAATCAGCCTCTCCACGGCTTTTTTCCAGCGGGAGCATCCTGGTTCGCCGCTGCGCGGCATCCTGCTCTTCGGTCCTGACCAGGACGTGGAGGGGTGGCGCGGGCAGCTCCAGGGGCGCTTCGCCGCGCCCGTGGAGTCCGGGGCCGCCGTGGTGCGTCGCGCCGTCGGCGAGGGCCTGCCGCTTGGCGGAGCCAGCGCGGCTGGGCTGGCGCTCGGAGCCGCGCGCAGGGACGGGGGAG
>JACQRG010000035.1 GCA_016206565.1 Candidatus Omnitrophota bacterium
GGTGGATGCGCAGGCGCTGAAGGGCGTCATCGCGCGCGCGCCGCACAAGGACGATCTCGGCCTGGCGATTCAAGAACAGTTGATTGTTGAACTCTATTCAAAATAAGTAGAGATGATTTCGCAGATGTAAAAGCTGATTACGCAGATGCAATCTGCGTCATCATGTTCTGCAATCTGTGTCATCAGTCTTGACAGGGGAGGGACGCATGGGAACGCTCTGGCGCGATTTCGTCACCCCGAGCCGGTTGGTCTGTGACGAAGACACGTTAACCGACACGTATGGGAAGTTCATCGCCGAGCCCTTTGAGCGGGGCTACGGCGTGACCATCGGCAACGGGCTGCGGCGCGTGCTGATTTCCTCCATCGAGGGCGCGGCGGTCACCTCGCTCAAGATTGACGGGGTGCTGCACGAGTTCAGCTCGATTCCCGGGGTGCTGGAGGACGTCACGCAGCTGGTCCTCAACGTCAAGCAGCTCGTCCTGCGCTCGCACACCCGCCAGCCCAAGACGCTGGTGATCGAGAAGGACAAGAAAGGGCCGGTGACGGCCGGCGACCTGCAGGGGGACGAAACCGTGCAGGTCATGAACCCCGAGCTGCAGCTCTGCACGTTGACGAAGGCGGGCAAGTTCCGCATGGAGCTGGAGGTCAGCCGCGGCCGGGGCTACGTGCCGGCCGAGCGGCACAAGAAGGAGAACCAGGTCATCGGGGTCATCCCGGTGGACGCCCTGTTTTCGCCGGTGCGGCGCATCAACTTCCAGGTGGAGGACACCCGCGTCGGGCAGGTGACCGACTATGACCGCCTCAACCTCGAGGTCTGGACCAACGGGGCGATGAGCCCCAAGGACGCCCTGCTGTACGCCTCGAACATCCTCCAGCGTCACCTCGACCTGTTCGTCAACTTCGGCAGCCTGCCGGAGGAGCCGGAGGAGGAAGCGGTGACCGCCGTCAACGAGGAGCTGGAGCAGAAGCTTAAGACCCCCATCGGGGAGCTGGAGCTCTCAGTGCGCTCCGCCAACTGCCTGCGCGAAGCGAAGATCACGACCATCGCCGAATTGGTCGAGAAGTCGCCTCAGGAGCTGCTGAAGTACCGCAATTTCGGCAAGAAGTCGCTGGCCGAGATCGAGGACCTGCTCAAGGGCATGGGGCTCTCTCTGGGCATGGCGCAAGGCGAGGAATCCGCCGCGACGTTGGGCGAATAAACGGATTGCGATGCGCCACGCCACTCAGAGCCAACGGCTGTCCCTGCCCAGCGACCAGCGCCGGGCGCTGCTCAATAGCTTAGTCCGCAACCTCGTCGTCCACGGGCAGATCACCACCACGCGCGCCCGCGCCAAGGAGGCGCAGCGGCTGGCCGACCGGCTGGTGACCCTGGGCAAGGACGGCAGCGTGCACGCTCGCCGGCGCGCCTTCAGGGTGCTCCAGGACCGCACGCTGGTCAAGCAGCTCTTCGGCAACATCGCCCCGCGCTTCAACGATGTCGCGGGAGGGTATACCCGCGTCACGCGCCTGGTGGTGCGCCGCGGCGACGGCGCCGAGCAGGCGCTGTTGGCGTTCAGCCGGCTGCCGGCCGCCCCCACGCCGGTTCCGGCGCGCCCGCGGCCGCCGGCAAAACCGGAGCAACCCTCCGCCGCGCCGCGCACCGTGACGCCGAAGCGCCAGGCCGAAGAGACATCCGAGAAGCGCAAGGGATTGTTCGAAGGACTCCGGAGTCTTTGGACCCGCAAGCAGAGGGGTCGCAGCGCCTCGTGAGGCTCCACATGCTCGCTGATCGCCTTCGAGGCATCGAAGGCTCACCCACCCTTGTCTTGGCCGCCAAGGCCAAGGCGCTGGCGAAGGCCGGCAAGCCGGTGGCGGATTTCACGGCCGGCGAGCCGGACGTCCCCACCCCGGCGCACGTCAAGCGCGCCGCCATCGAAGCCATCGAGGCCAACCGGACCTACTACACGCCGGTGGCCGGTATTCCCGAGCTGCGCGAGGCCGCTGCCAGGCACCTCAATCAGGCCCGCGGCACGCGCTACGAGCCCTCCCAGCTCCTGGTCAGCGACGGAGCCAAGCATTCCCTCTATAATGCCTTCCAGGCCCTGTGCCAAGCCGGCGATGAGGTGCTGGTCTTCAGCCCGTACTGGGTCAGCTACCCTCCGCTGGTCCAGCTGGCTTCGGCGAAGCCGGTGATCGTGGCGACGCGGGAGGAGGACGGGTTTCTGCCAGACCCGGCGGCCGTGCGGCAGGCCTTGACCGCGCGCACCAAGGCGCTGGTCCTGAACAGCCCCAGCAATCCGACCGGCGCGGTCATTGACGAGGGCCGGCTCAAGGCGCTGGCCGCCCTCGCGCTGGAGCGCAACCTGATGGTCATCACCGATGAGATTTACGACGCGCTGGTCTATCCGCCGGCCGCGCACCGCTCCATCCTGCAGGCCAGCCCTGAGCTGGCCAAGCAGACCGTGCTCGTGGCCGGGGTCTCGAAGACCTACAGCATGACCGGGTGGCGCATCGGCTTTGCGGCCGGCCCGAAGGAGTGGATCGAGGCCATGACCAACGTGCAGAGCCACTCCACCTCGAACCCGGCCTCCATCAGCCAGCACGCAGCGCTCGCCGCCCTGACCGGCGATCAGGGCTGCGTGGCCGACATGCGCCGCCAGTTCGAGCAGCGGCGCAACCGCCTGGTGGAGGGCTTAAGCCGCCTGCCGGGCCTGCGCTGCCAAAAGCCGGACGGGGCGTTCTACGCCTGGTGCAATGTCTCGGGGCTCGGCCAGCCGGCCGGCGCGATTGCCGCCCAGTGGCTGGAGGACGCGTTGGTGGCGACCGTGCCCGGCGAGGGGTTCGGGGCACCGCAGCACATCCGATTCAGCTTCGCGGCGTCCGGCGAGACCATCGAGCGCGGCTTGCGCGCGCTGGGGGCCTGGAGTGCCAAGCGGGGAGGTAAAGCATGCCGCACCGCGTGACGTTCATCCCCGGCGACGGCATCGGTCCTGAGGTCGCGCAGGCGGCGCGGCGCTGCGTGGAGGCCACCGGGGTCGCGTTTCGCTGGGATGAGCGCATCGCCGGGGAAGCGGCCATCAAGGAGTTCAACACGCCGCTGCCGGAGGAGACCCTGCAATCGGTGCGGGAGAACCGCGTGGCCATCAAGGGGCCGATCACCACGCCGATCGGCAAGGGGTTCCGTTCGGTCAACGTGGCCCTGCGCAAGCAGCTCAACCTCTACGCCTGTGTGCGGCCCTGCCGCAGCTATGCCGGGGTGCTGGCGCCCGCCCAGGGCGTGGACCTGGTCATCGTGCGCGAGAACACCGAGGACCTCTACGCCGGCATCGAGTTCCCGGCCGGCCGGGACCGCACGGCCGCGCTGATCAAGCAGCTGAGCGACTGGACCTCGCAGCCGATCCAGCCCGACGCGGCCATCAGCATCAAGCCGATCTCGACGACCGCCAGCGAGCGGATCGTCACGTTCGCGTTCGAGTACGCGCTGGCGCACGGCCGCAAGAAGGTGACGGCGGTGCACAAGGCCAACATCATGAAGGAAACCGACGGCCTGTTCATGGAAGCGTCCCGCCGCATCGCCGCGGCCTACCAGGGGCGCGTGGCCTTCGAGGACCGGCTGGTGGACGCCACCTCGATGCAGCTGGTCCTGCGGCCGAAGGACTTCGACATCATCGTCACCGAGAACCTCTACGGCGACATCCTCTCGGACCTCTGCGCCGGCTTGATCGGCGGCCTGGGCGTGGCGCCGGGCGCGAATATCGGCGACGGCGTGGCGGTCTTCGAGGCGGTGCACGGCAGCGCGCCGAAATACGCCGGCCAGGACAAGGTGAACCCGACGGCCATGATCCTCTCCGGCATGATGATGCTGCAGCACCTGGGCGAGCACGAGCCCGCCAAGCGGCTCGATGCCGCCGTCGCCGCGGTGCTCAAGGAGGGGCGCGCGGTCACGTACGACCTGAAGCGCGACCGCAATGATCCCAGCGCCGTCGGGACGAAGGCCATGGCCGACGCCGTCATCGAGCGGCTCAAGCGCACCGCGGTGCGGGTCTCCCGCTGATGGAGCGCCGTCCTGAATGGCTGAAGCGCTCGTTTTCCCCGGACGGCACCCGCCGGGCGGTCGAGGCGCTGCTCGGGGAGCTGCAGCTGACCACGGTGTGCGAGAGCGCGCTCTGTCCGAACCTGCTGGAGTGCTGGGGCCTGCGGCAGCTGACGTTCATGATCCTTGGCGAGCGCTGCAGCCGCAGCTGCCGCTTCTGCGCGGTGCCCAGCGGCCGCCCGCAGCCGGTGGACCCCGACGAGCCTGCGCGGCTGGCGGAGGCGGTCTCCCGGCTGGGCCTGCGCCATGTCGTCATCACGTCCGTGGCGCGGGATGATCTGCAGGATGAGGGGACCGGGCACTTTGTGGCCGTGGCGGCGGCGGTGCGCGCGCGCAATCCCGGCGTGACGATCGAGCTGCTGGTGCCGGATTTCCATGGGCGCCCAGAGCTGGTCGGCCGGGTTCTTGAAGAGGCCAGGCCGGACGTCTTCGCGCACAACATTGAAACCGTGGAGCGGCTCTCTCTGCGCATCAGGCCCCAGGCGGCCTACCGGCGCTCGCTGGCGGTGCTGCGCATGGCGGCCTCCGCGGCCGGGCAGCGCCTGGTCAAGAGCGGGCTGATGCTGGGGCTAGGAGAAACGGAAGCGGAAGTCATTCACACCATGCAGGAGCTGCACGAGGCGGGAGTCACGCACATGACGATTGGCCAGTACCTGCAACCGAGCCGCAGGCAGGCGCCGGTCGTGGAATACGTCAGCCCGGACCGGTTCGAGCGCTGCGAGCAGCTGGCCTACCAGGCAGGAATGCGGTGGGTCAAATCCGGGCCGTTTGTCCGCAGCTCCTATCACGCGATTGACGCCCTCGAGCCGTCGCACGCCGGGAAGACGCGCTGATGGCCCGCAAACCGCTCGGAGCCTCCATCCGCCAAATCCAGACGCAGTTGCGCCTCAGGCGCAAGCTCGAAGAGCAGCGCCGCAGCAAGCACCGGTTCCAGGAAGCCAATCGCCTGAAGCGGCTGCCGCTGTACCTCTTCACCATCCTCGATGAGCTCAAGGCCCAGGCCACGGCCAGGGGGATTGATGTCATTGACCTGGGGATGGGCAACCCGGACCTGCCGCCGCCGCCCCATGTCGTCAACGACCTCGTCAAGCAGGTGCGCAAGCCGGAGAACCACCGCTATTCGCGCAAGGACGGCGA
>JACQRG010000037.1 GCA_016206565.1 Candidatus Omnitrophota bacterium
ACGTTGCCTCGCGCGCCGAGGAGCTGCGCGGCAAGATCAAGCTCCATCAGGCGGAGATCGCCAAGCTGCGGGCGGAAATTGACGTGCTGCGGGCAAGCCTACCCAAGGCGCCGCCGGGCAAGGCGGCGAGCCTGCGCGCCCAAATCAAGCGGCACGAGCTGCGCATCGCCTACCTGCAGCGCATGATTGACCTACTGGAGGAGCAGCTGGAGAAGTTTGAGGAGCTCGAGGCCAAACGCTCCGGCGCGGGCGGGACGTCCGGCGGGGGCGGGCGGCGGACCGGCGGCGCCTCAGGTGATCGAGCGCAGGAGGACGACGAGGACGGCACCCCCACTCGCAAGAAGGCGTCCAGCGGCACAGTCTCTGGGTCGTCCGGCGCGGCCTCGAGCGGCGCAGGCGCGTCGAGCGCCACGGAGGACGAGGACCCCTTTGCAGACTTTGGCAGCAGCTTGCTCGGCTCCGGCACAAGCTCCGGCGGCTCGTCCGGCAGCGGCGGCTTCTCCGGCGGCTCCAGCGGCGGCTCCTCCGGAGGCTCCAGCGGGAGCTCCTCCAGCGGCAGCACCTCCTCCGGCAGCTCCACCAGCAGCTCTTCCAGCAGCAGCACCTCCTCCGGAGGGACCTCAACCAGTCCCCCGCCCGGCATGTTCGACAGCGGCTCTTCCAGCGGCAGTACTTCCTCCGGCAGCACCTCCTCCGGGAGCAGCTCCTCCGGGAGCGGCTCCTCCAGCGGCGGTTCCTCGGGAAGCGCTCCACCCGCGATTCTGCCTTGGTAAGTGTCCTGCGACAAGCGGGCGTGAGCCTGCGTTGACGCGCACAGCGTCGTCCGGTAGAATAGCCCGCATCTGATGTCCTCGGTATACCGCCACCTGCAGCGAATTCCTGCAGCGCTCAATCGGCTTGTTCCCCTCGGGACCTGCGTCGTGCTGTGGTTGACCTGGGTCGGCACCAGTCTGGCCGCGCGCCCTGAGCCGGACCCCAAGGCCGGCGAAGCCGCCTACCAGCAGCACTGCGCGCGCTGCCACGGGGTCGCCGGCAAGGGCGACGGCGTGGACGCCCGGCGCTTTTACCCCCGCCCCCGCGACCTCTCGCTGGGCGTCTACAAGTTCCGCAGCACGGCCAGCGGCACGCCGCCCAGCGATGAGGACCTCTTCCGCATTCTGACCGACGGCCTGCCGGGCAGCAACATGCCGGACTGGCGCCACCTCGATGAGCCGACCCGGTGGCAGCTGGTGGCGTACCTCAAGAGCCTGGCTCCGATCTTCACGGACGCCGCACCGGAGCCGGTCGCAGTCAGCGGCGACCCGGGCCTGGCCAAGGCCGACCTGGCGGCCGGCAGAGCGGTCTACGAGAAGCTCGGCTGCGCCGCCTGCCATGGCGCGCTGGGCCGCGGCGACGGCCCCTCGGCCGCGACGCTGGTGGACGACTGGGGCATGCCCATCCGCCCCCGCAACCTGGCCCAGGGCTGGGGCTACCGCGGCGGCGGCGAGGCGCGCGCAATCTTCCTGCGGCTGATGGCCGGCATTGACGGCGCGGGCATGCCCTCCTACCAGGGCGCGGTGAGCCCTGAGGAGGCGTGGCACCTGGCCTACTATGTGGCGTCGCTGCAGGAGCCGGCGCGCTGGCATCCGATCGTGCGGGCCGCGTTCGTGCGCGGGCCGCTGCCCAAGACCGCGGAGGACCCGCAGTGGCAGGCGGCGGAGGTCACCGACTTAGCGCTGCGCCACGTGGTCACGCCGGAGGGCGCGTGGACCAGCCCGCCGACGGTGACGATGGTCTCCTTGCGCGCGCTCTACAACGAGGAAGCCGTCGCGCTGCAGGCGCAGTGGGATGATCCCACGCACGAAGCGCAGCCGCCCGGCGACGCCCTGGCCGTGGTGCTGCAGCCGCAGGGCTTAGCCGGGGACGTGGCCACACTGCAGGCCTGGCCGGCGTCGGGCGCGCCCTCCTTGGATGTCTGCTACTGGTCCGCCGAGGGGCCGCACGCCCACGAGGCGGTGGTGCCGGACTATGAGGCCGTCCGGCGCGAGGGCCCCGGACGAGTTCCCTTAATCAGCCAGGCGCGTTACAATGAGGGGCGGTGGCACGTGGTCCTGGTGCGCCCGCGCCGTCCGGCCGAACCCTCAGGAGCTCACCTGATCGGTCCAGGGGCTTCGCTGCCGGTGGCCGTAGCCGTCTGGGACGGCGGCATGGCCGAGGCCAGGGCGGTGTCGCCCTGGATTGACGTGCGCTTCGATGCCGACCGGGCCACGGCCCGACATGAGTGACACAACGCAGGGAGGTTCCATCATGACACGAGCTCGAGTTGCGTCTTGCGTGGTGGCCGGGATGGTGCTGGCCATCGGGTGCGGCGCCAGCCCACCGCAGGACGCGGGGGCCGCGCCCCAAGCGGCAGCGCCCGCCGAGGCGCCGAATCCGGCGAGTGCGACTCCGGCCGGATCCGCCGCCATCCAGGGCGCGATCCGCTTTGACGGGACCGCCCCGGCGCGCGAGAAAATCCAGATGGCGGCGGACCCCACCTGCCAGCAGCAGCATGCCGCGCCGGTGCTCTCCGAAGCCGTGGTGGTCAACGACAACGGGACGCTCAAGCACGCGTTCGTCTACGTCAAGAGCGGGCTCTCCGGATCGTTTGCGCCGCCGAGCCGGCCGGCCGTGATGGACCAGCACGGCTGCTGGTACGAGCCCCACGTGCTGGGGGTGCAGGCGAACCAGCCGGTGGAGCTGCGCAACAGCGATGCGACGCTGCACAACGTCAACGCCAAGCCGTCGCAGAACCCGCCCTTCAACCTCGCGCAGCCGGTGCAGGGCATGAAGACGACCAAGAAATTCGCCAAGCCGGAGATCATGGTGCCGCTGAAGTGCAACGTCCACCCCTGGATGAGCGCGTATATCGGGGTGGTGGAGCATCCGTTCTTCGCCGTGTCCGACGCGAGCGGGGCTTACGCCCTGAGCGGGCTGCCGGCCGGCACGTACGTGGTGGAAGCGTGGCACGAGAAGCTCGGCACCCAGACCCAGTCGGTCACTGTGGCCGACGGCCAGACGCAATCCGTGGATTTCACCTTCAAGGCTCAATAGCCACGGCATGCTCCTCGGCGCTCAACGCCAGCTTCTCGCGTGGCTCGCGGCAGCGGGTGCGTGGCTGGTCGTTCCGGCCGCGGCGTGGGCCGGCGCGCCGGTGCGCATCTGGCTGCCGGAAGCCGTCACGACCAGCGCGCCGCTCATTGACCGGCTCTTTTACACCGTGCTGGCGATCACCGGGGCGGCGTTTGTCTTAGTCCAGGGCGCCCTGCTGTTCTTCGTATGGCGCTACCGGCACCGGCCGGACCGCCGCGCCGCCTACACGCACGGCAACACGCTCGTCGAGGTCGTCTGGACCGCGGTCCCGACGCTCATCCTGGTGGTGCTCGCCGTCTACAACCAGCAGGTGTGGTCCCAGGTGCGCGGCACCCCGCTCGCCCCCGACTTGCAGGTCGAGGTCACCGGCGAGCAGTTCGCCTGGAACATCCGCTACCCGGGCCAGGATGGGCGGCTCAACACGGCGGACGACCTGCTGACCATCAACCAGATGCATCTGCCGGTCCGGCAGACGGTGCTCATCCACCTGAAGTCCAAGGATGTCATCCATAGCTTCTTCGTGCCGCAGTTTCGGGTCAAGCAGGACGCCGTGCCCGGCATGACGACCCGCCTGTGGGTCTCGGCGACCAAGACCGGCCAGTACGAGATCGCCTGCGCGGAGCTCTGCGGCCTGGGGCACTACCGGATGCGCGGCTTCCTGACGCTCGAATCGCCGGATGAGTTCGCGCGCTGGCTCATCGCCACCGCCGAGGAGCAAGCCTCATGACCCATCCCGAGCACGCCCCCAAGGGATTCTGGCGCACCTACGTCTTCTCCACGGACCATAAGACCATCGGCCTGCAGTTTCTCTTCACCAGCCTGGTGATGCTGGCCTTCGGCGGGCTGCTGGCCATGCTCATCCGCTGGCAGCTGGGCTGGCCGGGCCGGCCGCTGGGATTCATGGAGAAGATCGCGCCCGCCGGCATGCCGGGCGGGGTCATGCTGCCGGATTACTACAACATGCTCTTCACGATGCACGGCTCGGTGATGATCTTCTTCGCCGTCATCCCGCTGCTCGTCGGGGTGTTCGGCAACTACCTCATCCCGCTGAAGATCGGCGCCGGAGACATGGCGTTCCCGAAGCTGAACATGTATTCGTTCTGGCTGGTGCCGCTCTCCATCGCGATCGTCTGCGCCGGCTTCTTCCTGCAGGGCGGGGCGGCGGCCTCCGGCTGGACCGCCTACGCGCCGCTGAGCACCACCCTCGGGCCGGGGCAGGTGTGCTGGATCGTGGGCGTCATCGTCCTGGGCACCTCCTCGATCCTGGGCGCCATCAACTACATCACGACGGTCATCAACTGCCGCGCGCCGGGGATGTCGTTCTTCCGGCTGCCGCTGGCCATCTGGGCGCTGTTCATCACGGCGGTCATGGTCTTGCTGGCCACGCCGGTCCTGGCCGCGGCGCTCATCCTCCTGCTGCTGGAGAACGTCGCCGGGACCAGCTTCTTTCTGCCCGCCGGCCTCATCATTGACGGCGTGGCCCGGGCCAACAGCGGCGGCCAGGTCCTGCTATGGCAGCACCTGTTCTGGTTCTACTCCCATCCGGCCGTCTACATCATGATCCTGCCGGCGATGGGCATCGCCTCGGAGATCCTGCCGGTCTTCGCCCGCAAGCCGCTCTTCGGCTACCACTCGATGGTCTACGCGATCATGGGCATCGCGCTGCTCGGCTTCCTGGTGTGGGCGCACCACATGTTCACCAGCGGTATGAACCCGGCGCTGGGGACCAGCTTCATGGCCTCGACGATCGTCATCGCCGTGCCCTCCGCCATCAAGACGTTCAACTGGCTCGGGACGCTGTGGCGCGGCTCGATCCGCCTCACGACGCCGATGCTGCACGCGCTGGCGTTCGTCTCGATGTTCGTCATCGGCGGGCTGACCGGGATCTTCCTCGCGGCGAACGCGGTGGACCTGTACGTGCACGACACCTACTTCATCGTGGGGCACCTGCACT
>JACQRG010000036.1 GCA_016206565.1 Candidatus Omnitrophota bacterium
CCGCAGAGGCCGCCAGCTTGCGCACCGGCACGCGCCACTGGCGCACCGGCGGCGGCAGCTGGGCCTGCACCTCTTCGGCGGCCGGTGCCGGCCACACTAGCTGGCTGACCAGCGGCTCCGGCTGCAAGTGGAGAAAACGGGCATAGCTCGTGAGCAGGCCCTTGACGTAGATCGGGCTCATGAGCTCCTGCAGGCGGTCGCCCTCGAGCGCCTCCAGCACCCAGGGCTGGATCTTGGTCTGCTCGCTCACTTCTCCCAGCGAGAGCTTGCGCTCCTTGCGGGCCTGGTGCAGCTGCGCGCCCACACTCATGGCTCGGACGACTCCCTGAGCAGCGCCTCGCGGCTGACCAGCACCTCGCGCGGGCGGCTGCCCTGCGGCGGCCCGACGAGCCCTTCCTGCTCCATGAGATCAAGGATGCGCGCGGCCCGCCCGTAGCCCAGGCGCAGCCGGCGCTGCAGCAGCGACGTCGAGGCCTGGCCGGTGCTTAAGACCAGCTCCTTGGCCTGCTCGTACATCTCGTCTTTCTCCCCGGCCACCCCGCCGGAGGGCTGGTGCTGCGATTCCAGCAAGCCGGGATCGTACCAGGGCGGCTGCTGAGCCTTCAGGAAGCGCATCACCTGCTCGATTTCCCCGTCGGTGACGTAGGCGCCCTGCGCGCGCACCGGTTTGGCCGCGCCTGGCTTCAGGAAGAGCAGGTCGCCCCGCCCCAGGAGCTTGTCCGCCCCGTTGGCGTCGAGGATGGTGCGCGAGTCCACCTTCGAAGCCACCTGGAAGGCGATGCGCGCCGGGAAGTTGGCCTTGATGACGCCGGTGATGACATCCACCGAGGGCCGCTGCGTCGCCAGGATCATGTGCAGCCCCACCGCGCGCGAGAGCTGTGCCAAGCGCGCGACCGCGCTCTCCACGTCCTGGGCCGCGATCATCATCAGGTCGGCCAGCTCATCAATGACGATGACCAGGTAGGGCAGCGGCTCCTCGGCCTGCGCCGGCGGGGCGGTGAGCATCCGGCGGTTGTAGAACTCGATGTTGCGCACCCCGGCCTTGGCGAAGAGCTGGTAGCGCCGCTCCATCTCCTGCACCGCCCAGTGCAGCGCGGCGGAGGCTTTCTTCGCGTTCGTCACCACCGGGGCGACCAGGTGCGGAATGTCGTTGAACATCGCCAGCTCGACCATCTTGGGGTCAATCATGAGGAAGCGCACCTGCTCCGGCGTGGCATGGGTCATGATGCCGACCAGCAGGCTGTTGAGGCACACGGTCTTGCCGGAGCCGGTCGCCCCGGCGATGAGCAGGTGCGGGCACTCGGTCAGGTTCGCCACCACCGGCGCTCCGGAGACGTCCTTGCCGATGGGCAGGGCCAGCGGCGAGGGGTTGGCGGCGAACTCCGGCGCCGCCAGGATCTCCTTGAGGTACACCACCGTCGCCGTGCTGTTGGGCACGTCCACCCCGACCGTGCCCTTGCTCGGGATGGGGGCGACGATGTGGCAGCTGGCCGCTTTCATGACCAGCGCGATGTCGTCCGAGAGCGAGGCGATCTTCGTCAGCTTCACTCCGGGCGCGGGCGTGAGCTCGTAGCGGGTCACGGTCGGCCCGCGGTCAATGTTCACCACATGCGCCTCGATGCCGAAGTCGCGCAGGGTCTCTTCCAGGATTTTCGCGTTGGCCTGCAAGTCTTCGGCCAGCCGCCGCTGCGAAACCGGCGGCGGGTCGGCCAGCAGCTCCAGCGACGGCAGCTGGAAATCGCCGGCCGGCGGCTTGCCGGCGCCCGGCGCAGCCTTCGGTTTGAATTCTGCGGGCCGGGAGATGCGCACCCGCGGCTCAGGAGCAGGCTCGGGAGGCACCGCCGCCTGGCCGCCGGGCAGCTGGGTGGAGCGGATGGCGGGCCTAGAAGGCGCGGTCTCGACCGGGGGCGCGGCCGGGCTGGGCCTGACGCTGCGCCGATGCCACAACCCGGTCAGCCATCTGCCCAGGCGGCGCAGAACTCCCAAGCCGGTGGCGCCGAACGTCATCCCCGAGAGCACGACCCAGGAGAGAAACCCGGCGCACAGCGCCGTCAGCACCGTGCCGATGACTCCGAGGTAATAAGTGCCGGAGCGGGCCAGCAGCAAGCCGGCGACCCCGCCGAGGTCCGCCTGCGCGGTCTCGGTCGAGCCTTGCAGGGCCAGCAGCGCGCCCAGGCTGGCCATCGCGCACAGCCCCGCGACGGCCATGGGCACGGCGTGCGCCTGCGGGGCGTCATCCTGCCAGAGCCGGTAGGCCCAGAGCAGGCAGACCAGGGGCAGCAGCACCGAGCCCCAGCCGAAGAGGCCGCGGCTTAAGAACCCCAGCCAGGCGCCGATGGTGCCGGCCAGGGTGGTGGCCGCGCTGGAGGGAGCGGAGCTGAGCAGCGGAATGCCGCGGGGATCGTACGCGAAAATGCACAGGCCGGCGAAGAGGCCGGCGCAGGCGAGCGCCACCGCCGCCACGCGGCTTTTCCAAGTGGCGGGGATCATCCCGGCGGCCTAGCGGGCGGGCGAATCGGCCGGCTGGCGGGCCCGCTTGCGGGAGAGGTTGACGCGGCCCTGCTCGTCAATCTCGATGACCTTGACGGGGAACTCATCGCCGATCTTCACGACGTCTTCCACCTTATTGACGTACTTGTCATCCAGCTCGGAGATGTGCACCAGCCCCTCCTTGCCGGGCAGGATCTCGCAGAACGCGCCGAAGTTCATGATGCGCTTGACCTTGCCGTGGTAGATCTTGCCGACCTCCACGTCCTCGGTCAGCGACCGGATGATCTCCAGGGCGCGGTCGGCCTTCTTGGCGTCGTTGGAGGCCACGGAGACGCTGCCGTCGTCCTCGACGTTGATCGTCGTGCCGGTCTCCTCGATGATCTTGCGGATCATCCGGCCTCCCGGACCGATGACGTCGCGGATCTTCTCCGGGTTGATCTTGATGGTCGTGATGCGCGGCGCGTACTTCGAGAGCTGCGCGCGCGGCCGGTCAATGGTCTTGCCGATGAGGTCCAGGATCGTCATGCGGGCCGGGTGGGCCTGCGCGAGGATCTTGCCGATGAGCTCAACGCCCAGCCCCTCGGCCGGCTTGACGTCCACCTGCAGGGCGGTCGCGCCCTTGCGGGTGCCGGCGACCTTGAAGTCCATGTCGCCCACGTGGTCCTCCAAGCCGGAGATGTCGGTGAGGATCGCCATCCGGTCCCCTTCCCGCACCAGGCCCATCGCCACGCCGCCCACCGGCGCTTTGATCGGCACGCCGGCGTCCATGAGCGAGAGCGAGCCAGCGCAGACCGTGGCCATGCTCGAGGAGCCGTTGGATTCCAGGATGTCGGAGACCACGCGGATCGTGTAGGGAAAGCTCTCTTTGGGCGGCACCATCGGCTCCAGCGCGCGCTCTGCCAGCGCACCGTGGCCGATCTCGCGCCGTCCCGGCCCGCGCAGCGGCCGCACCTCGTTGACCGAGAACGGCGGGAAGTTGTAGTGCAGCATGAACCGCTTGTAGGACTCGCCCTCCAGCGCCTCGATGAGCTGCTCGTCATCGCTCGTGCCCAGGGTCGTCACCGCCAGCGACTGCGTTTCGCCGCGGGTGAAGAGTCCGGAGCCGTGCGTGCGCGGCAGCACGCCGATCTCGCAGGCGATCTCGCGCAGGTCGGTGTACGCGCGGCCGTCAATGCGCCGCTGCTTCTCGAGGATGGTCCGGCGGGTCTCGGCGCGCTCGATCACCTCGAAGGCGCGCAGGACATCCTCCGGGGCAATCGTGCCGTTGGACGCGAACTTCGCCTTGAGCTGCTCGGCCAGCGCGGCGATCGCCTCATGCCGCTGGTTTTTCTTCTTGCCCGGCTCGTTGATCTCGGCCAGCTTCGGCACGGCGAACTCCCGGACCGTGCCGAGCAGGTCCTCCGGCACCTTCTGGGTCTGCAGCTGGGCGTTCTTCGGGCGGCCGGCCTTCTTGACCAGCTCTTCCTGCAGCGCGATGGTCGCGCGCAGCTGGTCGTAGCCGAAGCGGATGGCCTCGAGCAGCTGCGCCTCCGGCACCTCCTTCAACCCGGCCTCGATGGAGGTGATGCCTCGCGGCGTGCCGGCGACGACCAGGTCCACGAGGCTGGCCTTCAGCTGCTGGTAGGTCGGGTTGACCACCAGCTTGCCGTCCACCAGGCCCACGCGCACCACGCCCAGCGGCTCGGGAAACGGAATGGAGGAGAGGCGCAGCGCGCAGGAGGCGCCCAGCACCGCGAGCACGTCCGGATCGTATTCGCCGTCGGAGGAGAGCACGGCCGCCATGACCTGCAGCTCGTGCAGGAACCCTTTGGAGAAGAGCGGCCGGATCGGCCGGTCCATGAGCCGGGCGGTGAGGATCTCTTTCTCGGTGGGGCGGCCCTCGCGCTTGAAGAACCCGCCGGGGATCTTGCCGGCGGCGTAGGTCTTTTCGCGGTAGTCGCACGTCAGCGGCACCATGTCCACGGACTCGCGGGGGGTCGCGCTGCAGACGGCGGTGACCAGCACCACCGTGCCGCCCTGCTGCAGGACGACCGAGCCGTCCGCCTGCCGGGCAATCGCGCCGGTCTCGAGTGTCAAGCTCGAGTCGCCGAGTGATGCGGAAACCTGCGTGCTCATTTGCGCAGGTTCAGGGCCTCGAGGAGCTTGCGGTAGGTATCCTCGTCGTGCCGTTTGAGGTATTCCAGCAGGCGCCGGCGGCGGCTGACCATGCGCAAGAGCCCCTGGCGCGAGTGGAAGTCCTTCTTGTGGGATTGGAAATGGCTCGAGAGCTGGTTGATGCGGTCGGTCAACCGCACGACCTGCACCTGGGCCGAGCCGGTGTCCGTGCCGTGCAGGCGAAACTCTTCTGTCGTGTTTGCCGGGCTGGAAATGGCTGACATTGATGCCGTAGTATACGCTCTCCGTCGAGACTCGTCAAGCCGATGCCGGAATCCCGAGCTCGCCGAGGGATCGGAAGAACAACACGCGGTGCCAGCCGGAGAGCGCCTCTAAGCCGAGTTCTGTTTCCCCGCCAAAGTTCGTTGGCTGGGACGATGGTCATCCATCTCGCCCTGACGTTGCCGCCAGGATCCTGCGGCCTACCTCTCCGCCATCCCACTCACGTGGGCATTCGGGCGGGCCGTCCGAGAGGCGGAACGTTTGGCCTTGCTCCGCGTAGAGATTGCCGCGTTTCACTTCCCCGCGCTCCGCGCGGTTACTCGTCTCTGTGGCTCTCCCGCCGATGGCTCGGCGAGTCCCCGCCGTCTGGCGGGGCATCCGCTCAGCCCCCTTGCGGGGACCAAGGCCCCGAGGTTATCGGGGTACGCTGCCCTGTGGAGCTCGGACTTTCCTCCCCGCCCTTAAGGGCGGGGCGACCATCCGGCATTCGCCGGCTGGCACCGCGTGTCAAAGAGCGCGGGCGGCGGCCCGGCCTGCGAGCCGGTCGGCCGCGCGATTCTCGGTCCTGGGCACGTGCGCGATCCGGCACTCGGCAAAGGCGCCGATGAGGTGCCGCGCCAGATCGTGCAGGGGCTTCAGATGCGGCTCGCGCACCCGATACTGGCCGTTGAGCTGGCGCACGAGCAGCTCGCTGTCGGTCTTGACCGCGACGTGCGTGTAGCGCGCCTTGAGCGCTTCCTGGAGCGCGTAGATCAGCGCCAGGTATTCCGCCACGTTGTTCGTCGCGCGGCCCAGCGGCCACAAAAACTCCTGCGGGGCCGTGGCACCGTCTGAGAGCAGCGCGCCGGCGCCGGCCGGGCCGGGATTGCCGAGGCTGGCCCCGTCCACATGGATCTCACACCTACGCGCGGCTTTCGTCGGCATACAGGATGCGGTTGCACGTCTCGCAGGTCACCAGCTTGGCCTTCAGGGACGCCTCGTTGATCACCTGCGGCGGCAGGCGGCGGTGGCACCCGCCGCACGACTCGCCGAGAATGGGCACCAGGGCCAGGCCTTCCCGCATCTCCAGGACGCGCTCATACAGCGCCAGGGCCTCCTGCGGCACGTCCGGGGTTAACGCCGCGCGGTCGTGCTCCAGCTTGGCGATGCGCTGTGCCAGCTCCGCGACGTCCTGCTCGATGCGCCGCTGCTCGGCCCGCAGCCGCTCCTCGTCCTTGGCGACCTGCTGCCGCTCGGCCTGGACGGCTTTGCCGGCCTGCTCGATGGCGTCCAGAAGCTTGATGATGTCCTCCTCCAGCAGCGAATTGTCGGCCTGCAGGGAGTCAATCTCATGCTGGAGCGCCGTGTACTCCTTGTTCGTCTTGACCTGGAAGAGCTGCCCTTTAAGCTGCCTGGCCCTCCCCTCCCGTGTCTGCAGCTCCATGTCCCGCTCTTTCTGGGAGACCTGCAGCGTCTTCAGGCGCTCTTCGGCCGCCTTGACCCTGGCCTGGGCCGCGGCCACCTGGGCTTGGAGCGCCTGCAGCTCGGCCGGCTTGCGGCGCTGCTCCTCGCGCAGGCGGAAGAGCTCGCCGTCCACCTGCTGGAGTTGCTTCAGCCGCTCAAGTTGATCCATCGTCGTGGCCATGAGAACCCCTGCTCAACGAAGCTGGTGGGCGCAAGAGGATTCGAACCTCTGACCTCATGCATGTGAGGCATGCGCTCTAACCGGCTGAGCTATGCGCCCAAAATACCGTCGAAATGTTTAGTGTAGCTCGGAAGGCGAACGGCGTCCAGCAGTTCCTGCGAGGGAGGTGGGCCGGGGACGGATCGAACGTCCGACCAACTGGTTATGAGCCAGCTGCTCTGCCACTGAGCTACCGGCCCGTGTGTCGCGCCTGACGCAGCCGGGGAGGTCAGACGACCGGGTTCTTCTCTTGCGAGAAGGTCAGCTCGAGAAAGTTGCGCAGCCGCCGGCTGCGGGTCGGATGCCGCAGCTTGCGCAGCGCCTTGGCCTCGATCTGCCGCACGCGCTCGCGGGTCACGTTGAACATCTGCCCCACTTCCTCGAGCGTCCTGGGCGAGCCGTCCTGCAGGCCGAAGCGCAGCAGCAGCACCTGCCGCTCCCGGTCGGAGAGCGTGACCAGCACGTCGCCGATCTGCTCCTTGAGCATGCTGTAGGCCGTCGCGTTGGCCGGCGACACCGCCCGCTTGTCCTCGATGAAGTCCCCGAAATGCGTGTCCCCGTCCTCGCCGATCGGAGTCTGGAGCGAAATGGGCTCCTGCGCGATCTTCAGGATGCCGCGCACCTTGTCCACCGGAATACCGGTGGCCCGGGCGATCTCCTCGGGCGCGGGCTCGCGCCCGGTTTCCTGGACGATGGAGCGCGAGACCCGGATGAGCTTGTTGATGGTCTCGGTCATGTGGACCGGGATGCGGATGGTGCGCGCCTGGTCGGCGATGGAGCGCGTGATCGCCTGGCGGATCCACCACGTCGCGTAGGTGGAGAACTTGTAGCCCCGCTGGTACTCGAACTTCTCCACCGCCTTCATCAGGCCGATGTTGCCCTCCTGGATCAGGTCCAGGAACGAGAGGCCGCGGTTCGTGTACTTCTTGGCGATGCTGACCACCAGGCGCAGGTTGGCCTCCACCAGCTCTTTCTTGGCCCGGCCGTAGGCGATCTCGAGGCCGTAGATGAGCCTCAAGGCTTCCCGCATCTTGTCGATCGGGCCGGCCATGAGCCGGCGCTGCTGGACCCGCTGGCGGTAGAGCTTGCGCAGGCGGCCGGTGGAGCCGCGCCGCGTGGAGTGGCGCATCTGGGCGATCTGCCGCTCCACGGTCTCCGCGCCGCGGAGGAAACGCTCTTCCTGCTCCACCATCCAGCCGATGGCCTGGATCGTCAGATGGTAGTCGGCGATCACCTTCAGGACGCGCGCGCGGGAGCGGGCCTTGCGCAGCCGCCGGCGCAGCGCCACCAGCTGGGCCACCAGCTCTTCGCGCCGCAGGTTCGGGTCATCCTTGGAGTAGTCCTCGGGGCTCAGCTCGCCTTCGATCAGCAGGTCGGTCAGGCGCAGCAGCTCCCGCCGGGTGATCGGCAGGCGCAGCACCGCGTCCCGGTACGCCAGCTCGGCCGCCTCGATCTTCTTGGCGAGCGCGAGCTCCTGCTCGCGGGTCAACAGCGAAATCTGGCCCATCTGGCGCAGGTACATCTTGACCGGGTCGTCGAGCTGGCCCACCTCCACCGGCTCCGCCTCCTCCTCGCGGCTCTCCTCTTCGTCCCGCTTCTCCAGGCGCGAGGCGTTGGCCGGCTTGTCCTTGTCCACGATCTCGATGTGCTCCTTGCCCAAGAGGGTCAGGAGCTCATCAATTTCCTCCGGCGAGGCGACGTCCTCCGGCAGCAGGTTGTTGAGCTCGACGAACGTCAAGCGGCCCTTGTCCCTGCCGGTCGCAATGGCCTGCGCGAACCGTTCCCGAATCGGTTTCCGCACGGGTGTGCCCCCCATCGTCCCGTCAGCCTCCGGTTAACTGTTGCTGATACGCGACCAACAACTGCTCCACGTCCGCCTCGGCCCGCGCCTCCTGCGCCGAGCGAATCTGCTCCCGCAAGCCCTCCAGCCGGCGCCGGCGCGCCTGCGCCTCGATGCGGCGCACGCAATCCTCCCAGACGGCGTTGCGGTCCTCAAAGACCTGCGCGAACGCCACCAATTCCGTCACCAGCGCCGCGGCCGGCTCCCCGGCCAGCCGCGAGACGAGGCCGGCGGTCGTCACCTGCTGGCCGGCTTGCGCCAGGTCCGCCACGACCTCCACGAGGCGCCGCAGCGATGGATCGCCGATGTGCTGCGGCGAGATCCGCCCGGCCGCCTGCTTCCAGCGCGAGGGCTCTTCGACTACGAGTGCCACCAGCAGCCGCTCCGGTCCCTGCGCGGTCGTCGGCGCTAAGGGCCGGTCGGCATGCCGGCCTTCCATCGCGGCGCTGGCGCGCGGCTTGGCCTTGGCCAGTTCCTGCAGGACGGCCGTTTCATCCAGCTGCAATCGCTGGGCCAGCTGCCGCACGTATTCGCTGCGCAGCATCTCGCTGGGCACCTTCGCGATCGTGGGCAGCACGAACTGCGCGGCCTTCACCTTCTGCTCGCTGCTGCCGGGCGGCCAGCGGCGCACGGCGGCGTCCACGAGAAAATCGAACAGCGTCACGCTCTGCCCCAGCCGCTGCTCCAGCCAGGCCCGGCCGTGGCGGCGCACGCACTCATCCGGGTCCAATCCCGCCGGCAGCTGCGCGATGCGCACCTGCAGCCCGGCTTCCACCGCCAAGTCAATGCCACGCAGCGTCGCGGCTTCGCCGGCCGCATCCGGGTCGAAGGCCAGGATCACCTGCTCGGCGTAGCGCTTCAGCAGCCGCGCCTGGTCGCTGGTCAGGGCGGTCCCCAGCGGCGAGACGACGTGGGCCACGCCCTCCTGCGCGAGCACCACGCAATCGAAATAGCCCTCGACCACCACCGCGGTCTTCTGCGCGAGGATGGCGTCCTTCGCCTGCGCCAGCCCGAAGAGCTGGCGCCCCTTGCTGTAGAGCGCGGTCTCGGGGCTGTTAAGGTACTTCGGCTCCTCATCGCCGAGGCTGCGGCCGCCGAAGGCCACCACGCGCCCCCGCACGTCCTGAATGGGAAAGATCAGCCGGTTGCGGAACCGGTCGTACGGGCCAGTCTTGCCCTGCACGGCCAGTCCGGCCGCTTCCAGCTGCTCGCCCGCAACACCGCGCCGCGTCGCGGCGCTGACGAGGCGGCTCCAGCCGGGCGGGGCGTAGCCTAACCGGAACGCCGTCCGGGTGGCGGCGCTGACCCCGCGCCGCTCCAGGTACGCGCGCGCGGAGCGCCCCTGCGCCGGGTGCGCGAGCGACCGCTCGAAGTAGCCGCAGGTCTGCTCCAGCACGGCGCGCAGCGGCTCGTGCGAACCCTCGCGGCCGCCGGCGGCGCGCGGAATCTCCACCCCGACCTGCTCCGCGACCTGGCGCACCGCCTCGGGGAACGTCAGCCGGTCGTGCTGGATCAGAAAGCTGAAGAGGTTCCCGCCCGCGCCGCAGCCGAAGCAGTGGTAGATCTGCTTGTCCGTGTTCACCACGAACGACGGCGTCTTCTCTTTATGGAACGGGCAGAGCGCCTTGAAATGGCGGCCGGCGCGCTTGAGCGGCACATACCGGCCGATCCACTCCGCGATGTCGGCGCGGGCCTGCACTTCGTCAATGACCCCGTCAGGAATGAGCGGCATGGGCCCTCTTCCGGAGCGGTCGCAGCGGGGGCACCGGCGGATTCGGCCGGTGGGCAGCGCCCGGAAACGTGTCCGCGACCATCTCAATGATCTCCCGCGCCACGCCCGCCACCCGGGGACTCAGCAGCGACCGTTCGTCCACGCTGGCCTGCAGATAGGCCACGCCGCTGTTGGCCAGCAGCAGCAGGAAAAACCCGCCCCACCACAACCCCCGCACCGCGCCCAAGCCCACTCCGAGCATCTGCAGCAACCAGTGCATGCGCTCCCATCCCAGCAGGCCCCCTGCCCGCTTGATGAGGAAGCGCGCCGCCACCAACCCTGTGACAAAGAGCAGCCAGAACACCAGCAGATTCACAACCGGCGGCGAAAAGACCAGCCATCTGCGCGCGATATCGGAGACCACCGTCCAATAGTTGAGCGTCAACGATGTCAGGCTGACGGCGACCGCCACATGGAGCAGTTCGGTCACGACGCCGCGGGCGTATCCGATGTAACATGCTCGGATACAAATTGTTATGAGAACGAGATCAACCCAGTTTGGCCAGGACACCGCTGTCAATTCCTGTCGAAGAAGCACCGGTGGGAGTATACCATATCCGCAAGCGCAGCGTCAAGGTAGCGCTCCCTTAGAACACGCTTGCTAGGAGCCGGTCACATAGACATACCGAACGGTATGTTTGGTGTGGTTCACCAGGCGATGGGTCGTGCGCGGGGGCAGAAACGCGCACTGCCCCGCCCGAAGCCTGCGGCGGCGGCTGGGACGCGCGAGCTCCACCTGGAGCGTTCCCTCCAGGAGCAGGATCAACTCTTCGCGCCGCTGGGTCGAGTGCCAGGCCATCGCTTCGCCCGGGCGCAGGGTGACGACCCGGCTGCGCAGGCCTCTGGGCCGCGAAGGGATCAGGCGTCCCGCGCGCCGCGTCGAGCGGATGATCATCCTCGGGGCGGGCGGTTGATCAGGTGGGCCAGGTAGGCGGCGCCGAAGCCATTGTCAATGTTGACCACACCGATGCCGGGCACGCAGCTGTTGAGCATCGTCAACAGCGGGGCGACGCCTTGAAAACTGGCCCCGTAGCCGACGCTGGTGGGCACGGCGATGACCGGGCAGCGCACCAGGCCGGCCACCACGCTGGGCAAAGCCCCCTCCATGCCGGCGATCACGACGATGGCCCGCGCTTGCTGCAGCAGCCGCCAGTGGCTGAGCAGCCGATGGATGCCGGCCACGCCCACGTCGAAGAGCCGCGCGGCACGGCTGCCCAGCTGCTCCAGGGTGATGGCCGCTTCTTCCGCGACCGGCAGGTCCGACGTGCCGCCGGTGACGACCAGCACCAGCCCCCGCCGCTGTTGGCGGGAGGACGCGGGCGCATACGCCAGGCGCGCCAGGGGATGGTAGCGCAGGCGCGGCAGCCGCGGGCGCAGCGTCTCGTAGAGCTCGGGGGCGAGCCGGGTGAGCAAGATTAATTCGCCGTGCCGCGCCAGGCGATGCGTCAACTGCGCCAGCTGCTGGGGGGTCTTGCCGTCGCAGAAGATGACCTCGGGCAGGCCGCGCCGCAGCCGCCGGTGGGTGTCGAGCCGGGCGAACCCGACATCTTCAAACGGCAGGCGCTTGAGGCGCTCCACGAGCGAGCGGGGGCTGCGGCGGCCCGCGCGCACGTCACGCAGCCAGCGCTGGAGCCGCTGCTCGCTGACCATCATCCCACGCCCTGCGCCTCACGGCGGCCTAACAGTCGCCCGAGGTTGGCCGCCGTGGCGAACGCCAGCATGACCGACTGTGTCATTGTAGAAGACCTTGTTGTCGCGTTCGGGTCTGCCACAGGCAGACCGGCGCAGGGCGTGGGATCAACTGGAAACCAGCAAGTACACCAGGAGGGCGGCGAGCAGCGTCGCCGACACGACATAAAAATCGTAGAAGTAGAACGTGTCGCGCAGGCGCGCGTACCAGGGTTCGCCGGCGACGGCGGCCGCGCGCCTCGCGCCGGTGCGCCGCAGGCGCAGGGTGCCTTGAAGCGCCTTGACCTGGGCGGGCTGAAAGCGGAGGAACTGCCCGCCCAGCTTGTATCCGGTGAGCTTGCCCTCGCGCACGAGGTGCTCGACGTCCACGTCTTCAATGCCGAGGAACTTCGCGACTTCCTGCGTGGTCCAGAGCTTCTCCAGGTCACTTCACCTTCTCTTGGGCCAGCCACTCCTCCACCTTGGCGCGCTCGAAGCGCCACTGGTCGCCTTCCCGCTTGGCGGGCAGGCGCCCTTCGCGCGCCCAGGCGATCACGGTCTGCGCCTCGATCTCCAGGTACCGGGCCAGCTCTTCCACCGACATCCACGGGCTGCCGGTGCGCTCGCCCGCCATCTCGACCGTGCCCTGCAGGATCGCGCCGTCCTGCATGACCATGCGGGGCGTCGAGATCTTGCCGGTCACCCGCGCCGTCGAGAGCAGCTCCACGCGGCGCGAGGCGGTGATGTGGCCCTCCACCGTGCCGCCGATCGTCAGGGTTTCGCCGCTGATCGTCGCCTTGACGCTGGCCCGCTCTCCGATGGAGAGGATGCCCTTCGTCTCGAGCGCGCCCTCGAACCGCCCGTTGATCTGCAGGTTGACCGGATCCTTGAACGCCAGGGTGCCGGTCATGCTGGCATCCACTTCCAGCCAGCGCTCCTCGCCCGCCTCGCCCTCCCGTCCGCGTCTTAACGCCATCGCGCCCCCCTCCCTGTTATGCCAGGCACCGATTCGGCTCCGACCCTATCGAGAGCGGGGCGGTCCGGCCCCGCTGCAGCAAAGGAAACCCCAACCCCGCCACCATGGCACCGTTGTCAACGCACAGCGGGGGCGGCGGCACCGTGACCTGCAGCTTTTTCTGAGCACCCACCTCGGCCATGCGCTCGCGCAAGCGCCGGTTGGCCGCCACCCCGCCCCCCAGGACGACCTGGCTGACCCCGGTGCGCTGGCAGGCCTTGAGCGTCTTGGAGACCAGGATTTCTACCGCCGCTTCCTGAAAGCTTGCCGCGACATCCGCCGTAACCTGCGGCTCAAGGCTCAAGGCTCGAGGCTCAAGGCTGTCCCCTTGAGCCTTCAGCCTAGAGCCTTCAGCAGCAGCGCTGAGGCGCTTCTGCACCTCTCGATACACCGCGGTCTTAAGCCCGCTGAAGCTAAAATCCAGCGGCGCGCGCCCGCCTGGGCGGGGCAGCGGCACCCGCGCGGCCTGGCCCTGCTCGGAGAGCCGGTCAATCGCCGGGCCGCCCGGGTAGCCTAAGCCCAGCAGCTTGGCGACCTTGTCAAACGCCTCGCCGACCGCGTCGTCCTTCGTCTCGCCCAGCAGCTCGAAGCGGCCCTCGTCATGCGCGACGCACAGCAGCGTGTGGCCGCCGGAGACCACCAGCCCGATATACGGGGGCTGCAGCTGCGGGGCCGTCATCTCGCCGGCGTAGAGGTGCGCGGCCAAGTGGTCCACAGGAATCAACGGGCGGTCGAGCGAGAGTGCCAGCCCCTTGGCGAACGCGAGGCCGATCACCAGGGCTCCTGGCAGCCCGGGCCCCTGCGTCACCGCCACGGCATCCAAGGCCTGCAGCGGCAGCTGGGCCTCCTGCAGCGCCTGCTCGAGGACCTGCCAGATGGTTTCGACATGCGCGCGCGCGGCGATCTCCGGAATGACGCCGCCGTACGGGGCGTGACGCGGCAGGCTTGAGGCGACCGCGTTGGCGAGCACCTGGCGGCCGTTCTCCACAATCCCGATCGCGGTTTCGTCGCACGAAGTCTCAATGCCGACGATGCGCACCGCTGGGGGGATCACGGCGTGGCGCGCTCCGCGCTGCGGTAGACCTTGATCCCCTTGAGCAGATCCACGGCGCGGGCCAGCTGGTTGTCCAGCTTGGTCTCGGGTTTGGGCTTCCCGTTGGGTGGCGCGTCCGGTGCGGCGGACTCCAGCTGCTCGAAGATTTCCTCGGCGGGGGGTTCTGTGGGTTTGGCCTGCTCCTGCGAGGCGGGCGCCGCGCGCTCCAGCGGCACGACCACATCGGGCGCGATGCCCTCGCCGTGGATGGAGCGGCCGGACGGCGTGAAGTACTTGCTGGTGGTCAGCCGCAGCGCGCTGCCGTCCTTTAAGGGGAAGATGGTCTGGACCGACGCCTTGCCGTGCGATTTCGTGCCCAGCACGACGCCGCGGTGGTGGTCCTGGATGGCGCCCGCGACGATCTCGGACGCGGAGGCCGAGCCCTCGTTGATGAGCACCACGATAGGCATGCCGTTGACCCGCCCGTCCGCCCGGGCGCGGAACTCCATGTTCTGGTTGCGCAGCCGGCCCTTGGTCGAGACGATGAGCTGCCGGCGCTTGAGGAACAGCTCCGCCACCGACACGGAGACATCCAGCAGCCCGCCCGGATTGTTGCGCAGGTCGAAGACCAGGCTGTCCATGCCCTGCCCTTCCAGCTCGGCGAGCTTCGCGCCGAGGTCCTGCGCCGAGGTCTCCCGGAAGTCCGAGAGCCGCACGTAGCCGATGCGCTCCTCGAGCAGGCGCGCCTCGCGGATGCTCTCGATTTTGATGATGGCGCGCTCCACCGTCACGTCCTTGAGCTCGTTGTCGCCTTCCCGCAGCACGGTCAGGCGGACCTTCGTGCCGGGCTTGCCGCGCAGCTTCTTGACCGCGTCCAGCAGGGTGATGCCGCGCGTCAGCTCCCCGTCAATCTTGACGATGTGGTCGTTGGCCAGCAACCCGGCGCGGAAAGCCGGCGTGTCATCAATCGGCGTGATGATGGTCAGCAGGTCGTCCTTGATGGTGATCTCGATGCCCAGGCCCCCGAACTCGCCCTCGGTGTCCACCTTCAGCTCGTTGTAGCTGTCCGGGTCCAGGAACTGGCTGTAGGGATCCAGCGTCGCCAGCATGCCCTTGATGGCGCCGTAGATGAGCTGCTGGGCCTGCGGCTCCTCCACGTAGTCCGAGCGGACGATCGCCAGCGAATGCTCGAAGAGCTCCAGCTCCTTGTAGAGCTCTTCGTTGTCCTTGGCGGCCTTCTTCGCCTCGCCGGTCAGCGCCTGCGCCGCGCCCATGCCGGCCAGCGCCGCCGCCAGCAGCGTGGCCGCCGCCCACCGCCAGCGCGTCATGAGGCCGCCCCGCCCCGGCCCGAGGCCGCGGCCTGGGCCAGCTTGCGGCTCAGCACGTTGCTAAGCTGCTGCGGATTCGCTTTGCCCTGCGTGCGTTTCATCCCTTGCCCGACCAGATACATGAGCGCGTTGGCCTTGCCTTTCGCGTAGTCGTCCACCGATTTGGGGTTCGCCTGGATTACCTCGTCCGCGACGCGCTCCAGCGCGGCCGGATCCACGATCTGCTGCAGGCCCTGCTGGGCGGCCAGCGCAGCCGGGTCCGCGCCTTCCTCCATCATGCGAAGGAAGAGCTCTTTCGCCATCTTGCCGGAGATGGTGCCCGCGTCAATCAATTGTACCAGATGCGCAAGCCATGCTGGACGAACTTTCACCTGGTCCAGCGCCAGCCCGTTGACGTTGAGGTACGCCAGCAGGTCGCCCATGAGCCAGTTGGCCAGCGGCTTGGGCTTGGCGTACACCGCCAGCGCGGCCTCGAAGAAGTCGGCCAGCGCGCGCTCCTGCGTCAGCACACCCGCGTCGTACGCCGAGAGGCCGTGCGCCGAGGCCAAACGCGCGCGCCGCTGCGCCGGCAGCTCTGGCAGCTCGCGCCTGACCCGTTCCACCAGCTCCGGCGCCATCGTGAAGGGCACCAGGTCCGGCTCCGGGAAGTAGCGGTAGTCGGCCGCTTCCTCCTTGCTGCGCATCGCCTCGGTGATCTGGGTCTTCGCGTTCCACAGCCGCGTCTCCTGCGGGATGCTCCCGCCGGCGTCGAGCACCCCGGCCTGGCGCTGCGCCTCATGCTCGAGCGCGAGCTTCACCGCGCGGAAGGAGTTCAAGTTCTTGATCTCCACTTTCGACCCGAGCGCGGCCTCGCCGGGACGGCGCAGGGAGACGTTCGTGTCGCAGCGCAGGCTGCCCTCCTCCATGTTGCAGGTGGAGACGTCCAGGTACTGCAGGAGCGCCTTAAGCTCGACCAGGTATTGGTACGCGTCGTCAGAGGTGCGCAGGTCCGGCTCGCTGACGATCTCCAGCAGCGGGATGCCGGCCCGGTTGAAATCCACGCAGGTCTCGGTCTGGCGCGCCTCGTGGAGCAGCTTGCCGGCGTCCTCTTCCAGGTGGACGCGCCGGATGTTGATGCGCTTGGTTCCCTCGCCTGCCTGGATGTCCAGATGGCCGCGCTGCGCCAGCGGCAGGTCGTACTGGGAAATCTGGTAGTTCTTCGGCAAATCGGGATAGAAGTACTGCTTGCGGTCGAACTTCATCGTCTGCGTCACGGCGCAGTCCAGAGCCGCGGCCACGCGCAGGCCCCACTCCAGGGCTTGCTCGTTGAAGACCGGCAGTACGCCGGGCAGCCCTAAGCACACCGGGCAGGTCTGGCTGTTCGGCGGCGCGCCGAAGGCGGCGCGGCAGCCGCAGAAGAGCTTGGTCTTCGTCTTGAGCTGCAGATGGACTTCCAGGCCGATGACGGATTCGTAGGTCATGAGCGCTTCGGGGCCTGCTGGTGCCACTGGGTGGCCTGCTCGTAGGCGTACGCGGTACGCAAGAGCGTCTCTTCCTTAAACGGGGCGGCGAGCAGCTGCAGGCCGATCGGCAGCCCGTCGCGGGAAAAGCCGCACGGCAGCGACAGCGCCGGCACGCCGGCTAAGTTCGCGGAGATGGTGTAGATGTCCGAGAGGTACATCTGCAGCGGGTCGTCCAGCTTCTCGCCCAGCCGGAAGGCCGGCGAGGGCGAGGTCGGCATGGCGATGACGTCGCAGCGCTTGAACGCCTCATCGAAGTCGCGCTTGATCAGGGTGCGCACCTTCAATCCCTTGAGATAGTACGCATCGTAATACCCGTGGGAGAGGACGTAGGTGCCCAGCAGGATGCGCCGTTTGGCCTCGGCCCCGAACCCCTGCGTGCGCGTGGCCAAATACATCTCCAGCAGTGAGTTCGAGGCTGGAGGCTGGAGGCTGGAGGCTGGAGCGCGAAACCCATACTGGACTCCGTCGTAGCGCGCCAGGTTCGAGCTGGCCTCGGCGGTCGCGATGATGTAGTAGGTGGCGACGGCTTTGCTGATGTTGGGTAGCTCCACGCGCACCGGCGTCATGCCGAGACGCTTGAGCTGCTCCACGGCCTCGGCGACGCTGCGCTGGACGTCGCCGAACTGGCCGGCATCGCTGGGCAGCGGCAGGTCGGGCAATCCCACCTTCAGCCCCTTCAGGGACCCTCCCAACCCGCTGACATAATCCGGCACCGGCACCGGCGCGGAGGTGGAGTCGCGCGGGTCATGCCCGGCCATGATCGAGAGCAGCAGCGCGCAATCCGTGACGTCGTTCGTCAGCGGTCCGATCTGGTCCAGCGAGGAGGCAAACGCCACCAAGCCGTAGCGCGACACGCGCCCGTAGGTGGGCTTGAGTCCCGCGACCCCGCAGAACGAGGCCGGCTGGCGGATCGAGCCGCCGGTGTCGCTGCCCAGGGCGGCCACCGCCGCGGCCGAGCCGCCGCTGGAGCCCCCCGGAATATGTTGCAACTCCCACGGATTGGCCACCGGGCCAAATC
>JACQRG010000040.1 GCA_016206565.1 Candidatus Omnitrophota bacterium
GGGCCAGATGCATGATGCCGAACGAGATCACCGTGATCCACAGCAGCACTGGAATCAACGCGAGCAGGCGACGCAGGAGGTAGCGCGTCATGGCGCGAGGCGCCGGTAGCGCTGCTCCGGGGCCGGCACGTACCAGTCAATAAAGTTGTAGCCGATGCCGATGGGGCTGGCATGCACCCCGCGGAAGCGCGCGTGCACCATCGGCAGCGAGTCGGCGACGTAGAGGAACGTGTAGGGTTGGTCCTCGGCCAGCCGCCGGTGAATCTCTTGGTAGATGCGCCGCCGCTGCGCGCGGTCGAAGGTCCGGCGGCCCTGCTCGAGCAGCCGATCCACGTCAGGATTGGCGTAGTCCACGAAGTTGTACTCCCCTTCCTTCGTCTTTGACGAGTGGAACAGGTCGTACAGATCCGGGTCGCGCGAGAGGTTCCAGCCCAGCAGCACGACCTCGTAGCGGCGCTTGTCAATGAACTCATGCACGAAGGCGCTCCACTCGATGATGCGGATCTTCACCTCCACGCCGAGCGCCTTGAGCTGCTGCTGGACGAGCTCGGCCACCTGCCGGCGCACCTCGTTGCCCTGGTTCGTGAGGATGGTGAAGCTCAACGGCTGCCCATCGCGGTCCACCAGCCCGTCGCCGTCGCGGTCGGTCCAGCCGGCCTGCGCTAAGAGCGCGCGCGCCGCGGCCACGTCGCGCGCGGGCACCGGGACGTCCGGGTTGTACGCCCAGGACTCCTTCGGGTAGGGCCCGGTCGCCGCCGAGCCCAGGCCGTAGAGCACGCCGTCAATCAGGGCCGGCCGGTCAATGGCCAGGCTGAAGGCCTGTCGCACCCGCAGGTCGCTGAAGCGGGGGTCCTTGAGGTTGTAGCCCAGGTACGTGAACCCGAAGGACGGATAGCGGAACTTGCGGTAGTGGCGCTGCAGGTACGGCGTGTCGGTCTGCCGGCGGTACTGCAGGGGTGTCAGCCCGGTCCAGTCCACGGCGCCGGTCAGCGCCTCAAGAAACAGCGTGGCCTGGTCCGGGATCACCCGATAGAGGTAGCGGCCCAGGTGCGGCTCGTGCTCGAAATAGTCCGGGTTGGCCCGCAGCTCGATGAGCTCGCCGGTTTTCCAGCGCGTGAACCGGTACGGGCCGCTGCCGATGGGGTCCCGCAAGAAACGGGTCGTGTTGAGGTCTTCGCGCTCCAGCAGGTGCTTGGGGATGATCCCCATCATCCAGCTCTCCAGGGCCGGAGCGAACGGTTCGCGGTAGCGCACGCGGACCGTCTGCGGATCGAGCACTTCCACCGACTCGACCAGCTCGTAGCCGCTGGAATACGGGGTGTGGACGGCGGGATCAATGAGCTTCTGGTGGGTGAAGCGGACGTCCTCGGCCGTCAGGGGCCGGCCGTCCTGCCAGCGCACGCCGGGGCGCAGCCGAAACGTCAGGGTCAGGCCGTCCTCGCTGACCTGCCACGATTCGGCCAGGTCGCCGACGATCTCCAGCTGCTCGTCGTATTTCAGCAGGCCGTTGAAGACCAGGCCGACGATGTCGCCGGAGGCGCTGTCGCTGGCTAAGAGCGGCAGGAGCCGGCTGGCATCGCCGATGGAGCCGATGACGATGGCGTCGCCCTTGGCCGGCTCTTGCGCGCAGGCCGCGAGGCTGCCCAGCGCCATCGCCAGCGCAAGGACGATCCCGGCCAGCATGGGAGCGCCCTAATTCGGCGACGGCGCTTCTGCAGCGGCGGGCGTAGCCGCCGGCTCTTGGGGAGCCGGGAGGTCGGCTTCAGGCTCGGTGGATGGGATCCCCGGCAGGATACCGGGGATGGCTTGCGGGAACTGCTCGATGACGGACTTGCCGCGGGCCGTGGAGAGCATCGCCAGGCTCAGGCAGGTCACCATGAAGAGCCCGCCGGCGAGGGCGGTCACCTTGGTCATGAACACGTTGGCGCCCCCGCCGAAGAGCGATTGGGTGGCCGCCCCGGCCAGCGCCTCGCCCATCCCGCCGCGGCCGCCCTGCACCAGGATGATCGCAATCAGCGCGAAACAGAGCACGACATGCACCACGAGCACCACCCCGTAGATCATTTCGTCACCGCCTTGGTCTCCGCCGCCTTCACGATGGCGGCGAACGCGTCCGCGTTCAGGCTGGCTCCGCCCACCAGCGCGCCGTCCACATCCGGCTGGGCCAGCAGCCCGGCGGCGTTGGCGGCGGTCACGCTGCCGCCGTACTGCAGCCGCACGGCCTGGGCCGCGTCCCGGCCCCAGCGCTTCGCTAGCTGCTGCCGGATGAACTCATGGGCTTCCTGCGCCTGCGCCGGCGTGGCGTTGCGGCCGGTGCCGATCGCCCACACCGGCTCATAGGCCAGCACCAGGCGCTGCACCTCGGCGGCCGAGCGGCCGGCCAGCCCGCCCTCGAGCTGCCGGGCCAGCACGTCAAAGGTCTGGTCGGCGTCCCGCTGGGCCAGCATCTCGCCGATGCACAGGATGGGCGTGAGGCTATGGGCCAGCGCGGCTTGGACCTTGCGTTGCACCGCCGCGTCCGTCTCGCCGAAAAGGGTGCGCCGCTCCGAATGGCCGATGATGACGAACCGGCAGCCGGCATCGCGCAGCATCGGCGGCGCGACCTCGCCGGTGAACGCACCCTGCGCTTCCCAGAACAGGTCCTGCGCGCCCAGCCCGATGGAAGAGCCCTGCAGCGCCGCCGCGACCGTGCTCAGCGCCGTAAACGGGGGGCAGAGCACCACGTCCACCCCATCCGTTTCGCACGCGCCGCGCACCTGCGCGGCCAGCGCCTGCGCCTCGCGCACCGTGCCGTGCATTTTCCAGTTGCCAGCAACTATGGGTTTCCGCATAAGTGAGTCGCTGTTGATCGGTCATTCAGCACAGCGATCCCTGGCAGAACCTTTCCTTCCAAAAACTCTAATGAGGCGCCGCCGCCGGTGGAGATGTGGCTCATCTTGTCGGCCAGGCCCAGCTGCTGGACGCACGCTGCCGAGTCGCCTCCGCCGATAATGGTGGTTGCGCCCTTCAAAGCGGCCAGGGCTTCGGCGATGCGGCGGCTGCCCTCGCGGAAGCGCTCCTGCTCGAACACGCCGACCGGGCCGTTCCACACCACGGTCTTGGCCCCGGCCAGCGCCGCGATGAACGCCCTGGCCGTCTCCGGGCCGATGTCCGCCCCGCCCCAGCCGTCCGGGATCTGCCCGACTTTCACGGTCTTGACCGGCGTGCCGGGATCGAGCGAGGTGGTGATGACGTGGTCCAGCGGCAGCAGGATCGGGACGTTGCGCGATGCGGCTTGTGCTAAGAGCTGCTTGGCCAGGCCGATCTTGTCGGCCTCGAGCTTCGAGGAGCCGATGGCATGCCCTTGCGCCTTCAGGAACGTGTACGACATGCCGCCGCCGATGAGCAGCTTGTCCACCTTGGCCAGCAGGCTGGTGATGACCCCGATCTTATCCGAGACCTTGGCCCCGCCCAGGATGGCGACGTACGGCCTGGCCGGATCGGCCAGCGCCGCGCCCAGGTACTGGATCTCCTTCTCCATCAGCAGCCCGGCCACGGCGGGCAGGTGGTGCGCCACGCCCTCGGTGGACGCATGGGCCCGGTGCGCGCTGCCGAAGGCGTCGTTGACATAGACCTCGCCGAGCTTCGCCAGGGAGGCCGCGAAGGCCGGGTCGTTGGCTTCCTCCTGGGCATAGAAGCGCAGGTTTTCCAGCAGGGCCACGTCGCCCGCCTTGAGCGCTTTCGCCTTCGCCTCCACCTCAGCGCCCACGCAGTCCGGCAGGAACGCCACCGGCCGCTTGAGCAGCTCGCTCAGGCGCGCGGCGACCGGCTGCAGCGACATGGAGGGCGCCCGTTGGCCCTTGGGCCGGCCGAAGTGGCTCATGAGGATGACGGTGGCACCCTGCTCCAGGCAATAGCGGATGGTGGGCAGGCTTTCGCGGATGCGGGTGTCGTCCGTGATGCGGCCGGTCGCCTCATCCACCGGCACGTTGAAGTCCACCCGGATGAGGACCCGCTTGCCGCGCAGGGCGATATCCTTGACCGTTTGCTTCATGACGGAGCGTTCACGCCCTCGCCACCGCCGCGGCGGAACGCGCGCCGGCACCCAACCCCTTCTTCGCCACGTACTCGATGAGGTCCACGACGCGGTTGGAGGAGCCCCACTCGTTGTCGTACCAGCCGAAGGCCTTGATGAACCGTTTGTCCACCACCGCGGTCATCGTCGCGTCGAAGATACAGGAGTGCTCGTTGCCGTTGAAGTCCTTGGAGACGAGCGGCTCCTCGCAGTACTCGAGGACGCGCTGCATCGGCCCCTGCGCCGCCGCCTTGAACACCGCGTTGACCTCCTCGACCGTCGTCTCCTTCTCCACCTGGCAGGAGAGGTCCACGATGGACACGTTGGGAGTGGGCACGCGAAGCGAGGTGCCGTCAATGCGGCCCTTGAGCTCCGGGAAGACGACGCCGATCATCTTGGCCGCGCCCGTCGTGCTCGGAATGATGGAGAGCGCCGCGGCGCGGGCCCGGCGCAGGTCCTTGTGTGAGAGGTCGAGCAGCCGCTGGTCGTTGGTGTAGGAATGAATCGTGGTCATGTAGCCGCGCTCGATCCGGAACTTCTCGTGGATGAGCTTGGCGATGGGCACCACGCAGTTGGTCGTGCAGGACGCGTTGGAGATCACGTGGTGCTTGGCCGGATCGTAGGACGATTCATTGACGCCGATGACGACCGTGATATCCTCGTTCTTGGCCGGCGCGGTGATGATGACTTTCTTAGCACCCCTGGCCAGGTGGGCGGCGGCTTTCTCCTTGTCGGTGAAGACGCCGGAGGACTCCACGACCAGGTCCACGCCCAGCGTGTCCCAGGGGATCTCGGCCGGGCTCTTGGCCGTGAAGACCTTCAGCGGCTTGCCGTTGACGATGACCGCGTCCTCGGTGCAGGAGACGTCCGCCTTGAAGATGCCGAGAATGGAGTCGTACTTCAGCAGGTGCGCGAGCGTCTTGGTGGGCGTGGGCAGGTCGTTGATCGCCACGAACTCCAGCCCGGGCCGGCCCAGGGCGGCCCGGAAGACGTTGCGCCCGATGCGCCCGAAGCCGTTGATGCCGATGCGAATCGCCATTAGGGGGTCCTCCTTCTCATGCGGTGAGCGTCAGAAAACTGCTTATTATACCAGTCATCGTCCGCGGCGCCTAGAACGAGGTGGAATCGCAGGGGGGCTTGGCGTCGCGCAGGAACGTGGCGGCGAGCTCCGGCGGCGTCGGGTTGATGTAAAACCCGGTGCCCCACTCGAAGCCGGCGATCCTGGTCAGCTTGGGGATGAGCTCGACGTGCCAGTGGTACTCGTCGTGGTGGCGCGCCTCGATCGGAGTCGTGTGGATGATGAAGTTATAGGACGGGTCGGAGAGCACGTGCCGCAGCCGCAGCAGCGTGGCCTTGAGGATGCGCGTGAAGTCGCGGATCTCCTCCGGTGTGATCTGGGCGAAGTCCGCCCCGTGCTCCTTGGGCAAGATCTGGATCTCGAAGGGGAAGTTTGACACGTACGGGCAGTACGCCAGGAACCGCTCGTTCTCGCAGACGATGCGCTCCCGCTCCTGCAGCTCCTGAGCCATCATGTCGCAGTACGCGCAGCGCTCGCGGAACTCGAAGTACTTCCACGCCCCGTTGAGCTGCTCCTGCACCCGCTTGGGCACGATGGGCAGCGCGATGAGCTGGCTGTGCGCGTGCTCCAGCGAGGCGCCGGCGGAGAGGCCGAAGTTCTTGAAGAGCAGCGTGTACTTGAAGCGCTTGTCGCCGCGCAGGTCGAGCGAACGGGTCTTGAAGGCCCGCAGCACCTGCTCCAGCTCGACAAGGCTTAAGTCCGCCATCTGCCGCTGGTGGTCGGGCGTTTCCACGATCACTTCATGGGCGCCGACGCCGGTGCACAGGTCGAAGAGCCCGAGGCCGCGGCGGTTGAGCTCCCCCTCGATGCGCAGGGCGGGAAACTTGTTGGCCACCACGCGCACCTGCCAGCCCGGGCCATTCGGCGAGCCGCCGTTGGGCCGCACGACGTAGATCTCGGGCGGGGTCAGCCCCTCGTGGCCGAGGCAGAAGGGGCACTTCCCTCCCCCCGGCGTGCGGCTCTCCACCTCGAAGGCGTCCGGCCCGGCCGGCTCGTCGGTGTCCACGATGTTCCACCGTCCTGTGATCGGGTCGCGCCGCAGCTCAGACATGGGCCGGCTCCGCCGCCGCCACGGCGGCCTCGCGCAGGTACTTGGCGCAGTCTTCCGGCGGCATCGGATTGATGTAGAACCCGCTGCCCCACTCGAAGCCGGCGACGCGCGTCAGCCGCGGGATGAGCTCGATGTGCCAGTGGAAGTCCTCCTCGATGGTCCTCCAGTGGCCGACGCGGCCCCGCTGCCGGCGGAACGGTGCCGTGTGCAGCAGGTAGTTGTACGGCGGGTCGTTCAAGGTGGCTTTCAGGCGGCCCAGCACCTGCTTGAAGACCCAGGCCAGGTCTCGCAGCTCCTCGGGGCGCACCGCCCTGAAATCGCAGGCGTGGCGCTTGGGCATGAGCCACAGCTCGAACGGAAAGCGCGAGGCGAAGGGGCAGAGCGCCACGAAATGCGCGGTTTCGAGCACCACCCGTGTGCCGGCCTCGCGCTCCTGGATGAGCAGGTCGCAGAGCAGGCAGCGCTCCTTCTCCTCGAAATACCGGCGCGTGCCCACCAGCTCTTCCTTGACCCGCTTGGGCACGATGGGCAGCGCGATGAGCTGCGAACGCGCGTGCTGGATGCGCCCGGCCCCGGCGACCTCGCCATAGTTCTTGAACCACAGCACGTAGCGGAACCTCGGTTCGCGCTCCAGGTCCGCGATGCGCGCCGCCGCCGCATGCAGCCCGGCGTGGATCTGCTCCACGGCAAGGTCCGCCGCGTTGGCCACATGCTTCGGACCCTCCACCAGGATCTCGTGCGCGCCGATGCCGGCCATAAGATCGTACATGCCCTTGGCCCGGCGGTTGATCTCTCCCTCAATGCGCAGGACCGGTTTGATGCTCGGCACCACGCGGACGGTCCAGCCGGCTCCGTTTGCGCCCCCGCCGTTGGGGCGCAGCGCGAGGATTTCCTTGGGGGTGGCCCCCTCGCGCCCCTCGCAGAAGGGGCATTCCTGGGGCGGCAGCGGCTGGTCGCGCTCGGTGGCGAAGTCCACCGGCCGCTTGGCCCGCTCGGTCGCAATGATGACCCACCGGCCAATCACTGGATCCTTACGTAATTCAGGCATGGGTACCGAACATATCTCCGACCTGTATGCTGTGGCCCGCGAGGAACTCCCGCACGCTCATGCGCCGGCGGCCGGCCGGCTGCACGTCGCGCAGCACCAGCGCGCCCTCGCCGGCCGCCACCTCGATGGCGTCCGCCGCCACCCGCACCACCGTGCCGGGCACTGCGCCGGAGGCCGCGGCGGCGCCGACCGAGGCGGCCAGGACCTTCAGCGGCTGCCCGCCGCACGCAGTCATGGCCCCGGGCCACGTCCCCATGGCCCGCACGAGCCGGTCCAATTGCGCCGCGGGCTGGCGCCAGTCTATCACGCCCTGCGCCTTGGTCAACTTGGCGGTCACGCTTGCCCGCGCCTCCTCCTGCGGGCGGAACGCGGCTTGCCCCCCGGCCAGCGCCTCGAGCCCGCGCACCAGCTCCTCGGCGCCCAACGCGGCCAGCCGCTGCGTCAGCGCCTCTGTGGTGTCGCCCGGCTCAATCGGCACCGTGCGCTGGCGCAGGATGTCGCCGGCGTCCATGCGCTCGTTGAGGCGGAACACGGTCACGCCGGTCTCGCGCTCGCCCTGCAGCAGCGCCCAGGCCACCGGCGAAGCGCCCCGGTACTTGGGCAGCAGCGACGGGTGCACGCCCAGCATGCCGCGCGCCGCCGCCCCCAGCACGTCGCGGCGCAGGATGCGCCCGTAGTCAATCACCACCCCGGCCTCGGGCTTCAGGGCCGCCAGCGCGGCCGCGTCCAGGCGCGCCGGCTCGGCAACCGGCACGCCAAGGCGTTGCGCGGCCTGCTTGACGGGCGAGGGCTCGAGCCTCAGCCCCCGCCCCTGCGGGCGGCCGGGCTGGGTGAAACAGCCGACGAGGTGATGGCGGGCCTGGACCAGCCGCTCGAGGCTGGGCACCGCGAACGCGCCGGTGCCGAAAAAGATCAGGCGCATGCGCGCCTGCGCGTCAGGCGGGGGAGGCGGCGCCGGTGCCACCACGGCAGCCGGTCCAGGAAGAGCCGCCCCTGCAGATGGTCCGTCTCATGCTGCAGCACGATGGCCAGCAGCCCTTCGGTCTCCAGCGCAAACGGCGTGCCCGTGCCATCCAATCCCCGCAGCCGCACCCACGTGGCGCGCGGCACCTTCTCCCAGACCTGCGGCACGCTCAGGCATCCTTCCACGATGCTGTTGCGCCCGCGCGCGGCCTCGAGCACCGGATTGACCACGACCAGCTCGCGGCCCCGCTCCCGGGTCGGGCTGGCGACGAAGAGCTGCAGATCCCGGCCGACCTGCGGCGCGGCCAAGCCGATCCCGTCATTGGCGTACATGGTCTCGATCATGTCCTGGGCTAGCCGCCGGATCTCTTCATCCACGCGCGCCACCGGCTGCGCGGGCCGGCACAGCACCGGATCCGGATCAACACGCAGCGAGAGGAGGCTCATGGCGTCCCCACCATTCTACAAAGGATCCACATCCACCACCACCGGCATGCCCTTGAACCGCCGCCCCGGCTGCAGCGTGCGGCGCAGCAGCGCGACCAGCGGCGCGGCCGAGGCGCCCTTGAGGATCAGGCAGACGCGGTGCGTTTTGCGCAGGCGCGGGATGCGGTGGGGCGCCGGACCCAAGAGCGTGATGCCGGCGCGCCCCGCCACAGAACGTTGGCGGACCAGGAGCGCCGCCCCCAGCGCGTCGGCCGCGGCCTGGGCGCGCTCGCGGCTAGTGCCCTTCACGGTCAGCTCGACGAGGTGCGTGAACGGGGGCAGCCCCACGCGCCGGCGCATCCGGATCTCCTCGGCGTAAAACCCGCCATAATCATGGCGGGCGGCCGCCTGGATGGCGTAGTGCCCGGGGCAGTACGTCTGGATGACGACCCGGCCGGGACGCGCGCCTCGCCCGGCCCGGCCGGCCATCTGCGTGAGCAGGTCGAAGGTGCGCTCGCCGGCCCGGAAGTCCGGCAGGTTCAGCGCCGTGGCGGCTGACACCACGCCGACCAGCGTCACCTGCGGGAAATCCAGCCCCTTCGCGATCATCTGGGTGCCCACCAGCACGCCCACCTGCTCGGTCTTGACCGCCTCGTAGAGCTCGCGGTGGCTCTCGCGACGCCGCGTGGTGTCCAGGTCCATCCGGGCGATGCGAGCCACCGGGAAGAGGCGGTGCAGCTCGGACTCCACGCGCTCGGTCCCCATGCCGCGCAGCCGCAGGTAGCCCTTGCGGCAGGCCGGACAGACCGCCGGCAGCGGTTCGCGCCGGCTGCAGTAGTGGCAGACCAGCTCGGCGCGCCCTGCATGATAGACCAGCGGCACCGAGCAGCGGTCGCAGCGCAGGGTCAGCCCGCAGCCCTGGCACTGGGCCACGCGGGCGAAGCCGCGGCGGTTGAGCAGCAGCATCGCCTGGTCGCCCTGCTCGACCACCTGCTCCAGCGCGCGGCGAAGCACGGCCGAGAACGGGGTAGCGCGCCCGCGCGCGCCCCACTGCTCGCGCAGGTCCACAAGGTCCACGCGCGGCAGGGGGCGGCCCTCGACGCGCTCCGGCAGCGTGATGAGGCCGATGCGGCCGCGCGCCGCCTGATAGAAGCTCTCCACGGACGGTGTGGCGCTGCCCAGCAGCACCACGGCCCCCGCCAGGCGGGCGCGCGCCTGCGCGACGTCCCGCGCATGGTAGCGGGGCACGTCTTCCTGCTTGTAGGTGGTCTCATGCTCCTCATCCAGGATGATCAGGCCGACGCGCTGCAGCGGCGCGAAGACCGCGGACCGGGGCCCCACCACCACCCGGCACTCGCCCCGGGCCATGCGCAGCCACTCGGCGGCGCGCTGCCGCGCCCCCAGGCGGCTGTGCCAGATCGCCACGAGCCCGCCGAACCGGTCGCGGAACCGCTCAATCGTCTGCGGGGTCAAGGCGATCTCCGGCACCAGGCAGATCGCGGCGCGCTCCTGTGCCAGGCAGTGCCGGATCGCCTGGAGGTAGAGCTCGGTCTTGCCGGAGGCGCTCACACCATGCACGAGCAGCGTCGCCGGACGGCCCGCATCCAGCGCCTCGATGATGCGGCGCAAGCCTTGTTGCTGATGGATCGTCAGAGTTGGCTCTGGGCTGAGGGCTGAGGGCTGAGGGCAATTGCCCCCAGCCCCGAGCCCTGAGCCCGCAGCGAATTTCAGCCGCAGTCCGCTGGGCACCATCGCCGCCAGCGCTTCGCCGATGCTGCAGTAATAATAGGAGGACACCCACTCGGCCAGCACCCACCGTTCGTCGGCGATGACCGGCACCGGGTCCACCGCGCGGCGGAGGGGCTTAAGCTCCTTGATCGGGCTCCTCGCAGGCAGCCCCACCACCCAGCCCATCAGTTCGCGCCGGCCGAAGGGGACCAGCACCCGCATGCCGCGCTGCAGGCCGGCGCGCAGCGGTTCCGGCACCGCGTAGTGGAACGAACGCTCCAGCGGGAGGTTGAACACAACTTCCGCAATCATCTGACCCCTGACTGCTGACCCCTGACTGCTGACAGTAGCTTCTTCACCAGTTTTAGATCCTCCCAGGCCTGCCGTTTGGCCGGCGGGTTGCGCAGCAAATACGCCGGATGAAACGTCGGCACCAGCGGGATGCCCCGCCACTCGCGCACCTGCCCGCGCATCTTCATCAGGCCCAGGGACTGGCCCAGCAGCGCCTTCGTGGCCACCGCGCCGAGCGCGCAGATGACCTGCGGCCGCACGATCTCCAGCTGGGCCTCGAGAAACGGCAGGCAGGCCTCCACCTCCTCCGGCAGCGGCGTGCGGTTCTGCGGCGGGCGGTCCTTCAGGACATTGCAGATGTAGACATCCTTGCGCGCAAGCCCCATCGCCGTGATCATCTTGGTCAGCAGCTGCCCGGCCGCACCGACGAAGGGCACGCCGGCGAGATCCTCGTCGCGCCCCGGCGCCTCGCCGACGAAGACCAGCCGCGCGGCGGGCGTGCCATCGCTGATGACCGCGTGCGTGCGGCCGCGGTAGAGCGGGCAGCGCCGGCAGGCCGCGACCTCGCGGGCCAGCGCCGCGAGCCGGCCCGTCCGCTCATCGTCGGCGGCGGCGCGGCGGAGGGGCAGCACGCTGACTCCTGCGGCGCGCAGGCTCTCCACGTGCTGGCGCAGCGCGCGGGCGAGCCGCCGGCGTTCCTGCGTCATGCGCGTCCCGCCAGCAGCGGCTCAACCGCCTCGCGCACGATGCGCGGCGCCGCATCCGGGCAGGCCAGGCGGCGGCACGCCTGCCGCATGGCCACGAGGCGGTCTGGCTCTTCCAGGAGGCGCCGCACCCATCGCGCCGCATCGCCGGCGCCATGGGCGATGCAGCCCGCGCCCGCCTCTTGCACCGCGCGCGCGTTGAGCCGCTCCTGCCCAGGAATCACGTGGTAGAGCACCAGCGGCACGCCGCGCGCCAGCGCTTCCATGACCATCAACCCCCCGGCCTTCGAGACCATCAGGTCGGCGACGCCCATGAGCTCGGCCATCGTCTCCACGAAGCCGAAGACGCGCATCGGCATGGCGCTCATAAGGGCCCGCGCCGCCAGCCGCTGGCGCGCCGCCTCGTCCTGCCCGCACACGACGAGCAGCTGCAGACGTCCCGGCAGGGCGGCCTCCAGGGCCAGCAGCCCTTCCACCACCCGCTCGAAGTGGCCGACGGTTGTGCCGCCGCTGCCGATGAGCACCGTCATGCGTCCGGGTGTTAAGCCCTCGCGTTGCGCGACGGCCTCGCGGTCCAGGGGCGCGTGAAAGGCCGCCGCGATGGGGATGCCGATGACCCGCAGCCGCTCGCGCGGCACCCCACGGGCCTCGCACAGGCGCCGGGTTTCCTCGGTGGCCACGACCGTCAGGTCAGCACCCTGGCTGAGCCAGAACCGATGCGCATAGAGGTCCGTGACAACCACGACCAGCGGGACGCGCAGCCATCCGGCCCGGCGCCACGCGCCGCACACATCCGCCGGAAGAAAGTGGGCCGTGATGATGAGATCGGGGGGCGCTTCGCGCAGCCGCCGGGCGAAGCGGCGCGTCACGCACAGGTTCCAGGCATGGCGCAGCGGTTGGATGATCTGGTAGAGGGGGCCCCAGTCCGAGCAGGCATAGGTGATGCGCCAGAGCCACGCGCAGTGCCGCACGAGGAAGAGGTAGGCCCAGCCGTACCCGCGATCGAACCAGGCAGGGGTGTCATGCAGCGCATCCAGGCACTCCACCGCGGCCCCCGGCCAGCGGGCCTGCAGCGCCTGCGCCACGGCTTCGGCCGCGCGCCGATGCCCGGTGCCGGCGGTGACGTACGTCACCAGGACGCGAGGAGCCCAAGGGGTGCCAGGGGTGGACACGTTCCGGCGGCGCTGGGCCGTCGTTAGGACGGTTCGTCGAGTTGTCGGAACAGGTCGTAATAGCCTGAGAGCTTCGCCAGGAGCGCAATCGGGTTGGCGTCGCGCTCGGTCATCTTGATGCGCCGGATGGCATACCGGTCGAACGCTCGGCCAGGCAAGGCCCGGTTGGTGGTGTAGCCGGCTTCGTATCCTGCTTCGCGCGCCAGCGCGGTCACCTCAGGGGTGAACCCGCCGATCGGATAGCTGATATGCCGCACCGGCTGGCCCAGCTGGGCCTCGATGGCCTGCTTGGAGCCGATGATCTCATGGGGGAGCTGCTCCTGCCGGGTCAGCGGCAGGTACGCCTGGGACGTCGTGTGGCTGCCGATGGCGATGCCGTTGGAAGCCATCTCCTTGGCCTGCTCCCAGGTCACGAAGCCGGGGGTGCTAACATCATCCGGAGCGACGAAGACGGTCGCGCAGAAGCCGAAGCGCTTGAGGATCGGCCAGGCCCGGCTGTGACACCCCTCATACCCGTCGTCAAAGGTGATGGCGGTGGTCCAGCGCGGGAGGGGCTTGCCCTGCTCGAGGCGGGCCAGTAGCTCATCGAGGCTGATGACGCGCACCCGCAGGCGGGCGAGCCAGCGCATCTGCTGCTCGAAGGCCTCGGGGGAGACCGTGGGGACATGGTCGCCCCGGAACTCGCCGATGCGGTGGTAGGTCAGGATGGGCACCCAGTACTGCAGCCGTCCCATTGACTATATAGAATAGCGCACAATCCCCCGCCTGCCAAGCGTTGTTGGCCGCACTTTACTCTAGTGGGCGGGTCCTGTCAGGGCCGCGGCCACCCGGCTCGCTCAGATGCGGTTCCGGGCGCCCGGCGGCGGCGCACCGGCCGCGGCAACTCCTCGCGCCCGGAGGCGCTCGTCAGATAGCGCGGCCGTGCTCTGAGCCCAGTGCGCCGCCCCGGGCTGAACCGCATATTCGCTCGCCTGGCTGGCCGCGGCCCCCTGCTCGGGCTGGCAGGCCCTGCCACCCGCCCTACGTGATCACCCGGAAAACTTCGGGCCGCCGGCTCCCCTGGCGAGCGAATGGCGAGCTCAGCGAGCCGGCAGCGAATCGCTCTAGACCAGCGGCCACCTGTTCGATCGCGCCCCCGACGGGCGCGGAGTTGGTGGCCGCTTCGCTGCCCGGCGAGCGCCCGGAGCGAGCCTCTGAGCGAGCCGGGGGGCCGGCGGCCAAGCCAGGACCCGCCCTGAGCAGGACCCGCCCATCCTACTCATTGTCTCCTGACAGCTCCCAGTACTTGGCCCATTTGACCAGCTCGATCCAGGCATAGATCGCCGCAAACAGCAGGCCGTGGACCCCCTCGCGGAACCCCTGCTTGCGCACATAGCTCTTCCAGAATGTCTTCCAGGGCCGGCGCGCCATCGTCCAGGCCAGGCGCCGGGCGGAGAGGCGCGGCAGCTCGCGGCGCATCTCCTGGGCCTGCAGCGAGGTGTAGCGGTTGTGCCGGCTGATGAAGGCGGCCAGGTCGTCGCAGGGATGGTGCTCGATGTCCGCCTCGAGCACGCCGATGGAGCCGCGGACGACCGGCCGCTCGTGCACCTGCCCCACGTAGCGGACCGCGCCGCGCCGCACCAGGTTGGGCAGGTAATGATACCAGCCGCCGTGGCGCATGAAGCGCCCCATGAGGTAGCTCTTGCGGCGGAACTTAAACGCGTCGTGCGGCTGCGGGGCGGTGAGGAGGCGCTCCACCGCGGCGCGGAACGCCGGGGTCACCACGTCATCGGCGTCAATCTGCAGCACCCACTCGCCGCCGGCCGCCTCCAGGCCGAGGTTGCGCTCCTGCGCGAAGCTGCCCTCGAACGCGTGGGAGACGACCCGAGCACCGGCTTGCCGGCAGAGCTCCACGGTCCGGTCGGTGCTCAGGCCGTCCACGACGACGAGCTCGTCCGCCCAGGCCACGCTCTGGAGGCAGCGGCCGATGCGCGCCTCCTCGTTCTTCGTCAGGATGACGACCGATAACCGCGCGCGCGGGCTCACGGGATGATTTCCAGGTTCCAGTACGGATGCTCCCGCAAAACCTCGGGCGGCACAGAGCCGGGCCAGTTGCGAGAGATACGCCCACATCGGCCGCGTGCTGAGCTTGCTCGCGCCGGCGCGGCGATCCACAAAGACGTAGGGCACTTCCGTTACCCGGCTGATCCGCCCGCTGGCCAACAGCTCCAACAGAATCTTAAAACCCGATAGGCGCAACGCCCCGCTCTCGATGACGCGGCGCTGACACACGAAATAGCCGGAGCTCGCATCCCGCACGCGGGTCAGCGGCTGAGCCAAGACATTGGCCATGCGGGAGAGCCAGCGCCGATGCCAGGCCCAGCCCTCGACCCCCCCGCCCTTCACGTAGCGGCTGGCGATCGCAAGGTCGCAGCCGTCATGCACGGCGCCCGCCAACACCGGCAACAGCTCCGGCGGGTGGCTTAAATCCGCATCCATCACGCCGATGAGATCGCCCTGAGCGTGCCGCACGCCGTCGAGGACCGCGCCGGCCAGATCCCGCCGGCCCTGGCGCTTCACGACCCGCCCCAGGGCGCGCTGTTGCAGCAGGCCCTCGGCCAGCTCTGCGGTGCCGTCCGGCGAGGCGTCGTCCACGATCAGCACCTCCAGCGGCTCGCGCAGGATCTTACGCACCGTTGCCAGGCGCGCGAGCAGCGGCTCCACGTTGGGCCGCTCGTTATAGGTCGGAATGATGACGCTTACCATCGCGCCATGCTAGAATGCGCCGTCATGTTTCCCGTCTGGTTGGCCGCCCTCGGCCTGGCCTTGTGGGCCCGTTTTGCCGGGCATTTCCTCAGAGAAACCCCGTTCCTGATGGACCTTGACCTCTTCCAGCGGCTCGGAACCCGGATTCTGAGCGGCCAAGCGCACGCGCTGTATGCCCCGGCCGGATCCGACCAGGCCCTCTTCAAGTACGGGCCGTGCTGGGCGCTGCCGCTGCCGCCGCTTTCCTGGATGACCCACCAGGCCGCCGCGGTGCTGTGGGCCAGCCTGACGGTTGCCTTTGTGCTCGGCGTATTTCTCTGCGGCGTGCGGCTCGGCCGCTTCATCGGGCTGAAGCCCAGCGGCGCCCTCGCGGTGGCGGCGGTGCTGCTGGTCGTCCGCCCCCTGACCGAAGAGTTCCTCGTCGGGCAAACCAACGTCCTCTGGGGGCTGCTCACGACCGCCGCGCTGCTGTGGCGGCTCAAGGGTCGCTCCTGGCCGGCCGCCGCCCTGCTGGCTTTGGCCATTTCCCTGAAATTGCCCGCCCTGCTCTTTGCGCTCTACCTGGCCGCGCGCCGCGAATGGAAGCTGCTGGCCCGCACCGGGCTGTGCTTCCTGGCCTTCAACGGCGCCGCCGCCCTGTTGTTCTTGCCCCGGCAGCCGCTCCAGCTGTTTTTCGACTGGGGAGCAGCGCTGTGCGCCACCGCACCGGCCCGGGCGTTCGAAATCGGCAGCCAGTCGCTGCTAGCACTTGCCGGGCGGTTGCTGCGCGACGACGGCTACGGTCTGAACCTGCTCGCCCTGCCGGACGGCGCAGTCGCCGCGGCCGCGCTCGCACTCGAGGCCGCCCTGTTCGGGCTGCTGCTGCGGTATCCCCCGGCGCAGGCATCCGGGCCGCGGCGCGAGCTGGCGGACTGGGCGATCCTGACAACCATGATGGTGGTGTTCTCACCAACCTGCTGGGTCGCCACCTACAGCGCGCTGCTCTTCCCGGTCTGGCTTGCTCTCGCACTCGTGGCCGCGCACTGGCGCGCCGCCCTGCGCAGTCCCGCCGTGATCATCGGCTTCGCCTTGACGCTGGCCCTGAGCGAAATGACCCACTCCGGCTTCTGGAAGCTGGTCGGCTTGCGGTACTTCAAGGGCGAGTCGTACGTGTATCTGGTCTTCATGATCTTGCCGCTGCTGGGGCTCTCGCTGGGCTGGCTGCTCTGGCAGCTTGCGTCGCTTCCACGTACTTCGCGTAGCTGAGGAGCTGGTACGCCGAGGCGAACCAGGCCACGACGAAGCCCAGCACGCCGTCGCGGTAGCCCCGCTTCGAAATAAAGCTCCTGAAGAACCGGTCCGCCGCGCGCCGCAGCGCCTTGCCCAGCGTCACCGTGCGGCCGTCCTGCACCCACTTGCGCGCCTCCAGGGTGGTCTGCCGGTTCATCTTCTCGACGAAGTCGCTCAAATCCCGGTAGGAATAGTGCAGCAGGTCGTGCCGCAGCTGCCCGCAGGACGCGTCGGAGAGGGCGCGCGGATGGACCGAGGCCTCCTCCCACCGGAACACGGAGCGCTTGAAGAGCTTCAGCTGGGCGCTGGGGTACCAGCCGCCGTGGCGCACCCAGCGCGCGCCGATGAAGTTGCGCCGCGGGATCGCGTAGGTCCCGTGCTGCGGGCCGTCGCGGAAGAGCCGCCGCAGCTCTTCGGCCAGCTCGGGCGTGACCCGCTCGTCGGCGTCCAGGCTGAGGATCCACTCGTGCCGCGCCTGCTCGGCGGCCCAGTTGCGGTGGCGGCCCTCGATGTCCATGCGCCGGCGCAGGACCCGCGCGCCCAGGGACTGCGCGACGGCCGCGGTGTCGTCGGCGCTCTCGTCGTCCACCACGAGCACCTCATCGGCCCACGGCACGCTGCCCAGGCAGTCGCGGATGCGCCCGGACTCGTTCTTGGTCAGGATCACGATGGAGAGCGGGATTTTGCCTTCCATACCGTCGTCAGTTGCTCCAGGTCAGATTCCGGCACCACCGTCGCGCGGTGCCACCAGGCGAGCGCCCCCATGGCGCTCGCCCACCGCGCGTCCGGTGCGACAATGATATCAAAGGGTTTCTTGCGGCGCTTCAAGATCTGCCCGGCGGCGGCTAGCCGGACGGCGCGCGCCGGCACCGGACGCCAGTGGACGTCCGAGTGGTGATGCAGCCCGGCCGACCGAAAGAGCGCGGCCGCGTCCATGGCCGCCGGCAGCGGCGAGAGCACGTAGACATGGTTGCGCCGCCTTGCCCAGGAGAGCAGCTGCTCCAGCCAGGCTTGCAGCTCTTGCGAGCCGGGCGCCGGCGCCTGGAACCTCGGCCAGACGATGCGCAGGCGCTTGCCCCATCGCCGGTCGCACCAGCGCTGGTTGCGCGCGAAGAGCGCCTCGCGCTCCGGCACATGCCGCACGCTGGCATGCTCCTCGTGGTGGACGTACGCGCCCTCGGCCACGACGCACCGGAAGCCCGCGGCCTGCGCGCGCAGCGAGAAGTCCTCGTCCTCAAAAAACGCGCGCTCCACCTCTTCGCTTAGCAGGCCCACGCGCTCCAGCACCTCGCGCTTGATGAGCAGGCAAAACCCGATGCTCATGCCGACCTCGGAGTACTCCCCGTGCCGGCGCCGCAGCCGCGCGAGGTACTCCGCTGACGACATCCCTTTCGGTGGCCGGTGGCCGAAGGTGTTGCTGGCCGGGTTGACCAGGCCGACGTCGGGGTGTGCTTGCGCCACCGCAAGCATCTCCTCGAGCCACCCCGGCGTAAAGCGCAGGTCGTTGTTCAGCAGACAGGCGTAGGGCGCCCTGGAGGCGCGCAGTCCTCGGTTCATGCCCCTGGGGAAGCCCTCGTTGCGCTCGTTCTGCAGCAGGACGACCTCGCGGATGGCGCCGCGCGGTGTGACCGACGCCAAGAAGGCGCGCGCGTCCGGTTCGCTGCCGTTGTCCACGAGGATCAGGCGGCATGGCGTCGCCGTGCACGCCACGAGGCTCTCCAAGCACGCCTGGGTAAGCGGAAGGTTGTTCCAACTCAGCAGGATCAGATCACAGCGCAGGTCCATGATCCTTGGCCGCCGCCAACACCTGCGCCAGCCGCTTGGCGTAGGTATGCTCCCGCCTGACCACCGCTGCTCCGGCCTGGGCGATCCGCCGCCGACCGGCCTCATCCGCAAGCCAGGCGTCCAGGCACGCGAACAGATCCTCAAGCCGCTGGTACGCAACGTAGTGCTCCCCTTCACGAAGGCCCAGGGAGGCCATCTCGTCTTGCGGCAGGGTGTTGGTCACCAGCAGCGCGCCGGCGGCCAGCACCTCGAAGACCCGCATGTTGATCTCGCCGCGGATGGAATAGTTGAAGCCGATCTTGCCCTGGGCGTACAGCGACAGGAGCTGGGTGTGCGGCGCCGTGCCGACATAACTGTTCGGATACCGTTCGCGGACGGCCTGGAGAATGAACTTTCTCGGGTTGCCGCCGTCATGCCCGATGAAGACGACGTCCCACGGACCTCCACCGGGCCCAGGCTCCATCCAGGCGGGATCGCAGCCAAGCGGCACCCAGAGCGCTCCCGGCAAGCGCATCGCCGCAGCCCGCTGGGCGCAGCAGACCAAGTCGTAGCGGCGCGCCAGCGCACGGATGGACTGCCAGCTCCGTTTCAGGTGCGTGTCAATCGCATAGAAGACTCGCGGTCGCAACCGCTCCGGCAGGTCCACGGTGTATTCGCCGTGATCAACGCGCAGGTACAAGTCATAACCGGACGGGATCTGCGGCGCGTTCCGCAGCCACCAGTGGTCGCACGCGATCCCCAGTTGCTGGCAGGCGCGCTCGAAGTAGACGCCGGTGGTGTCTGGCCGGACCTTATCAAAGACCAGGCACAGCCGCATCACGCCGTCTCCGCCGGGCCTCCCGGCCAGACCACCGTCGCGCCGGTCCACGCCGCCCATGGCCGCATCCGCCGCTGCGCGCGGGTGTTGTCCACCACCAGCGCCCCCAGCCGCCGCGTCACCCCCCACCTCACCAGCATCGCCCATGCCACCGGCCAGTACCATCGCCGCGGAATCCCCACCAGCCGCGTGCGGGCATCGAGCCCGAGCAGCCGGCGCACCGAAGGATCCACCGGTCCTTTGACCAAGTGCACGACTCGCCAGCCCCCGGGCAGAGACTTGGTGTGCTCCCGCGCGCCGTGCCAACCTTTTTCTACCAGTGAGAGGGCCAGGCGGGCGTCAGGCATGTGCGCCGGCCTTCGTGGAGGCCGCGTCCTGCCACAACAGATCCTCGCAGGCCTCAATGACCTCCGATGGCTCAACGGTCGTCAGGCAGGCCCGCTCGTAGGGACACGGCGGCAGCTTGAACCGGTGATAGCACGGCCGACACGGCAGGTTGCCCTTGCAAATGACGCGGTGACGCGCCGCATCCAGCGGATAGGGGCCGTAGACCGTGGGATCCACCGGTCCGAACACGGAGACCGTCCGCACGCCGCGGCTGACCGCCAAGTGCAGCGGCCCGCCGTCGTTGCACACGACGAGGTGAAGGTGGCTGAGCAGCGCGATGAACTGGCCCAGCGTGGTCTGGCCGCTGACGTCAACGGCCGGCATCGCCATGCGCTGGCGCAGCGCGGCGCAGGCCGACGCATCCACCGCCTCCCCGAACAGGAGCACCCTGGCCTGGTGGCGCGTGGCCAGCGCGTCGCCCACCGCGGCAAAGTTCTCCAGCCCCCACCGGCGGTACGGCGCATCAATCCCCCAGCTGGCCCCGCCGGCCGGCACGATTCCGATGAGGCAGCGCTCATCCTGCAACCCGCGCTGCCGCAGCCAGGTGCGGGCCCAGGCTTCATCCTCGTTGGAAATCTGCAGGCTCAGCGAGCTCTCCCGCGCATGGATGCCGATGAATGCCAGCAGCTTGGCATGGTATTCCACCACATGGTGGTTGTGGTAGCCGTCAATCGCCAGCCGCTCGGTTAGAAAGCGGCCGCGGCGCCGGTAATCAAATCCGACACGCCGCCGCACCCCGAGCAGCCTGAGCACAAGGCTATAGCGTTCGCCCAGCGAGAGGTCAATCGCCAGGTCGAAGCGCGCTTGCCGTAGCTGACGCAGCAGGCGCGCCATCTGGCGCAGCCCCTGCCGGCGCGACGCGCGCCAGCACTGGAGCAGCTCATCCTTCTCATAGACCACCAGATTGTTCAAATCAGGGTCATGCCGCAACATGCCTTCGGTGCGTCGGTTGCACAGGTACACGATCGCGCTGCGCGGGAAGGCCCGGCGCACCGCCCGGATGAGCGGCAGCGTGAAGAGCACGTCCCCAATCCCAAAAGGATTGACGATGAGAATCCGCTCCGGCCTGCTCATCCTGTGCCGTCGCCCTCGAGCTGCCGCTGCACC
>JACQRG010000005.1 GCA_016206565.1 Candidatus Omnitrophota bacterium
GCCAGCAGCTCGCCAACGGGCTCACGCTGGGCGCCATCTATGCGCTCATCGCCCTGGGCTACACGACGATCTACGGCGTCATCCAGCTCATCAACTTCGCCCACGGCGAGGTCTTCGTCGTCGGCGCCTACGTGGGCCTGACCGTGCTGCTCCTGCTGCCCTCCGGCGTGCCATGGTGGCTTGCGCTGGTCCTCTGCCTGGCCGGGGCGAAGCTCTGCTGCGCGCTGCTGGGCTTCGGGATTGAGCGCGCCGCATACCGGCCGATGCGCCAGGCGCCTCGGCTCAACGCCTTCATCACCGCGATCGGGATGTCGTTCTTTCTCCAGAACGCGCTGATGCTGCTCTACGGTGCTACCGACCGGCCGTATCCGAGCCTCCTGCCAGCGGTGCCCTGGCAGATCGGCGGCGTGTCGGTGACCGGCGTCCATCTGCTCATCTGGGCGGCGATCGCGGCCGCGGCGGCAGCACTGCGCCTGCTGGTCATGTCCACGCGGCTGGGCATTGCCATGCGCGCCACCGCGCAGGACCGCACCGCCTGCGCCCTCTTGGGCGTGCCGGTGGACCGGATCGTCGCCATCACGTTCGTGATCGGCTCGGCCTTCGCCGGGGCCGGCGGGGTGCTCTTCGGGCTGCTCTACGGCACCGTCAACTTTCATGACGGCTACCTGCTGGGGCTCAAGGCGTTCACCGCGGCGGTGCTGGGCGGCATCGGCAACATCCCCGGCGCGCTGCTGGGCGGGCTGGTGCTGGGCTTGCTGGAAGGGTTGGGAGCCGCGTACCTCTCGGCGCAGTGGAAAAACGCTTTCGCGTTCATCGTGCTGGTGGTCTTGCTGCTGTTCAAGCCCGCCGGGTTGCTGGGTGAACGAGTGGCGGAACGAGCCTAGCATGAGCCGGCGGACCAACCTCATCTGGGGCCTGGGCGCGGCGCTGGCCTTCACGCTGCCGCTCGTCGGGGTCAACGCCTACCATCTCGATGTCCTGACCACCGCGCTGCTCTATGCCATCCTGGCGCTCGGCCTGAACCTCATCGTGGGCCTCACCGGTGTGCTGCACTTAGGCTACGCCGCCTTCTTCGGCATCGGCGCGTATACCTACGCGCTGCTGAACCTGCATGCCGGCTGGCCGTTCTGGCTCGGATGGATCCCCGCGGCCCTGGTCGCCGGCCTGTGCGGCGCGGCGCTGGGCCTGCCGGCGCTGCGGGTGCGCGGCGATTACCTGGCCATCGTCACGCTGGGTTTCGGGGAGATCGCCCGCATCGCGTGCCTGAACCTCGCGCGCTGGACCGGCGGACCCAACGGGCTGCTGGGCATCGCGCATCCCGCGCTGGCGTGGCCGGGCGGGCCGCGCCTGGACTTCGGGGTGGCCTCAGCGCCCTATTACTATCTGGCGCTGCTTGCGGTGTTGATGGTCGGCGGCCTGTGCGTGCGGCTCATCCGCTCGCGCGTCGGCCGGGCCTGGGCCGCGCTGCGCGACGATGAGCTGGCCGCCGCCTGCGCCGGCATCCCGGTGCTCCAGCTGAAGCTCCTAGCCCAGGGCATCGGCGGCGCTATCGCCGGAATCGCCGGGGCCATCTTCGCGGCGAAGCAGGGCACCATCACGCCGGACAGCTTCGACTTTATCCTCTCGGTGATGCTCCTGGCTATGGTGGTGCTCGGCGGCCTGGGCAGCGTGCGCGGGGCGATCATCGGCGCCTTGGCCCTCGGCACCCTGCCGGAGCTGTTGCGCGGCATGGAGCAGTACCGGATGCTGGTCTTCGGCCTGGCGATGATCGTCATGATGCGGCTGCGTCCCGAAGGGTTCTTCGGCAAGGCGCGCGGCCTGACCGGCGGTTCACGAGGCCCGTGATGCCGCAGCCGCTCTTGGCCATCCGCGAGCTGAGCAAGCGGTTCGGCGGGGTGCACGCCCTCGAGGGGGTCGCCCTGGATGTGGCCGAGGGACAGACTGCGGGCCTCATCGGTCCCAACGGGGCCGGCAAGACCACGCTGTTTAACTGCGTCACCGGGGTGTTGCGGCCGGACCAGGGCGCCATCCGCTTCGGCCGCGAAGGCGGCGAGGAGCTGGTTGGGCTGGCCCCGCACCAGGTGGCCCAGCGCGGCATCGCACGCACCTTCCAGAACATCCGGCTCTTCGCCGGCATGACCGCGCTGGAGAACGTAGTCGTCGGCACCTACCTGCGCACGCACGCCGGGCTCTTAAGCGCCGCCCTGCGGCTGCCGGAAGCGCGCCGGGAGGAGACGTGGGCGCGCGAGCGCGCGATGGGCCTGCTGGCGCGCGTCGGCCTGGCGGACTGCGCCGGCCAGCCGGCCAGCACCCTGCCGTTTGGCTGGCAGCGGCGGCTGGAGATCGCCCGCGCGCTGGCCTCGGATCCGTCGCTGCTCCTGCTTGATGAGCCGGCGGCGGGCTTGAACGCCACCGAGAAGCAGGAGCTGCTCCTCCTGCTGCGGCAGCTCAAGACCCAGGGCCTGGCGATGCTGCTCATCGAGCATGACATGCAGGTGGTGATGGGGGTCTGCCAGCGGGTCGTGGTGCTGGACTATGGCCGGGTCATTGCGCAGGGCGCGCCGGGCGAGGTGCAGCGCGACCCGCGCGTCATCGAAGCGTATCTGGGGGCACCCGCAGCGGCATGATGCTCGCCGTGGACGGGCTTAAGGCGGGGTACGGCGCGACCACGTGCCTGCACGGGGTCTCGCTGCAGGTGCAGGCCGGGGAGATTATCGCCCTGTTGGGTGCTAATGGGGCGGGCAAGACCACGACCCTGATGGCCATCTCCGGGCTGGTGCGGCCGCAGGCCGGCTCGATGGCGTTCAATGGCGCCTCGCTCATCGGCCTGGCACCCGAGCATATCGTGGAGCAGGGCATCAGCCAGGTGCCTGAGGGCCGGCGCATCCTGCCGCGGCTCACCGTGTTGGAGAACCTGGAGCTGGGCGCGTACCGGCGCAACGATCGGGCCGCGATCCGGCAGGATCAGGAGCGCGTCTTCGCCCTCTTTCCTGTGTTGGCCGAGCGCCGCCGCCAGCTCGCCGGCACCCTCTCGGGCGGGGAGCAGCAGATGCTTGCGATGGCGCGCGGCCTGATGGCCCGGCCCACGCTGCTCTTGCTCGATGAGCCCTCGCTGGGGCTGGCCCCGAAGCTGGTGCTGGCGATCTTCGAGATCATCACGCGCATCAATCAGGACGGCACCACCATCCTGCTCGTGGAGCAAAACGCCTACCAGGCCCTGCGCGTCGCCCACCGCGGCTATGTCCTGGAAGCCGGCCGCATCGTCCTCGCCGACACCGCGGCCGCCCTGGCTCGGAATTCCAAGGTCAAGTCCGCTTACCTGGGCGGCTAGGCGGTCCTGTTTGGTATACTTTAGTTGAGATGACGGTGACGAGCCACACGGTGCAGGCGCGCGACGGCGTGCGCATCGCCTTCAACCACTACCACAACGGCGGGGGTGGCGCAGCGGTCATTGCCTGCCACGGGTTCTTCAGCAGCAAGGAGGCGCGCTCCCATCGGCGCTTCAGCCAGGCGCTCGTGCAGGCCTGCGACGTCATCTCGATGGACTTCCGCGGGCACGGCCGCTCCGGCGGGCTCTACACCTTCTCGGCGCGCGAGGATGCGGACCTGGAGGCGGTGCTGGAGTGGGCCGCCCCGCGCTTTGCGCGCCTGGGCCTCATCGGGTTCTCATTGGGTGCCGCCATCGCCATCAACACCGCCAGCCGCCACCCGGGACGGGTGCGCAGCCTCGTGGCGGTCAGCGCGCCGTCGGAGTTCGAGCGCATCGAGTTTCGCTGGTGGACGCCGCGCGCCCTGCGCGCCGGCTTAGCTTCGCTCGGGCCCGGCTCGGGCTGCCGACCGGGCAACCTGTTCCTGCCCAAGGAGCGGCCGGTGGAGCGCATCCGCGCGCTGCCGCAGCTGCCGGTGCTCTTCATCCACGGCACGGCGGACCCGATCGTGAGCCTGCAGCACAGCCGCCGCCTCCATGAGGCCGCGCCAGGCCCGAAACACCTGGAAGTCATCCCAGGAGGGGGCCATGCCGAGTGGCTGTTCCGCGAGGACCCCGAAACCTTCAGCCGGCTCGTCCTGAGCTGGTTCTCCCGCACCCTCTAAGGTCAGAATCCACCCTGACTGGCGCGCTGGTACCAGCGTTGGAGCAGCTGGTCAGCCGCATCAAGCGTCGCACCCAGCGCGAGGAAGCCGTGGTCGCGCAGGATGACGTAATCATGCCGCGCGCACAGCGCGGCGGTTTCTTCGATCAGCTCGAGCGAGTTCGTCCTGGCCGACGTCCGCGTGATCGGCAGCCCCAGACGCTCGGCGTTCGCCAGCGCCCGGCCGTCATGGCCGTGGATGATGGCGCCGATGTCGGGCCGTCGGGCGTAGATCTCCAAGTGCATCAGCGCGTCGGTTGAGGGGCGGCGGCAGCCGTCGTAGACAAGCCGCGCCCGATCCGCCAGCTGTTCGCGGCCGACGACGTGCGCCAAGTCCTCGCTGCGCAGCGCGTCCTTGGGCGTTTCCCTCCCGGTGATCAGGCATCCGTCAGGGGTGCGGCAGCTGAGATTGCCGTGGTCGCCGGGTCCGTAGGAAGGCGTCAGGCCGCGGGCGTGCAGCGATTTCGCTGCAGCGATCAAGGCTTCAGTCGCGGGGAGGTTCGGCGCGGCCGCGCGTCGGCACGCCGGCTCGAAGACCTCCGTGGCGGCCATCGCTTACGCGGAGGGAAGGGCGGTCTCTCGCCGCACGAAGGCCTCGATGGCGTCGGGCCGGGGCGGGATGAGCCCGGCTTCCGTGATGAAGGCGGTCACCAGCGCCGCCGGCGTGACGTCAAAGGCCGGGTTCCTGGCGCGCGTTGCCGCCGGGCTGATTTGCACCCGCTGCCACGTGTCGTCGGCCGACCGGCCCCAGACCCACAACACCTCTTCCTCGCCGCGCTCTTCGATGACGATGGCCGCGCCGGTCGGGGTTGACAGATCGAAGGTGGACCGGGGCGCGGCGACATAAAACGGCACGTGGTGGCGGTCGGCCAGAACCGCCAGCGTGTAGGTGCCGATTTTGTTCGCGACGTCCCCGTTGGCCGCGATGCGGTCCGCCCCGACCAGGAGGCAGTCCACCTCGCCGCGCTGGATGAACGTGCCGCAGGCCGTATCGGCGATCAGCGCGTGGGACACCCCCTCCTGCCCCAATTCCCACGCGGTGAGCTTCGCTCCCTGTCCGCGAGGGCGCGTCTCCGGGACGTAGACGAAGGGGCGCTTGCCGCGCCGCTGGGCCTGATAGATGGGTGCGAGCGCCGAGCCCCAATCGGCGAACGCCAGCCACCCCGCATTGCACTGGGTCATGACGTTCGCGCCGTCTTGCAGCAGCGGCTCGCCGGCCAGGCCGATCTGTTCGCCCGCCGCGGCGTTCTCATCGGCCAGCCGCTGCGCCGTCTGGACGGCCGCGCGGCGCGCAGCTTCGAGGTCCGGGGCCTGCCGGATCGAGGCCTCGACGCATTCCACCGCGTAGAAGAGGTCGCGCGCCGTCGGCCTGGTCGAGCGGATCATCCGGGCGGCCTGCTCGATCGAGGAGGCGAAGGACCCCTGCGGGGCGCCCAGCGCAGCCTGGGCCATCCCGAAACCGGCCGCGGCGCCGATGGCGCCGGCGCCACGGACCGCCATCGTCACGATGGCTTGGGCGGTGTCATGGGACGTCGGGCAGTCGAGGATCGCAAACTGATGGGGCAGGAGACGCTGGTCAATCAGCCGCACCACCGCGCCTTCGAGCCAGACAGAGCGATACGATCGGCCTTGGACGCGCATGGCCGATTATAGCACTCCGTGATAGGCGCAGCTGATTCTGGTTGACGCGACGGGGTTCGCATGGTATCGTAGGGCAGTATTTTTCGGCTTTCACTTGACCGGGGAAACCGTGGAGCTGCGAGATGCTCCACGGTTTTTTGTTTCTGAGGGCATCGAAGGATGGCCAAGGAAGAGGGCGTCGGCGTGGAGGGGCAAGTGATCGAGCGGATGCGCAATTCGCGGTTTCGCGTCCAGCTGACCGGCGGGCACGTCGTCCTGGCCTATGTGGCGGGCAAGATCCGGCATCAATCGCGCCGGATTCTCGAAGGCGATACCGTGGGCATGTCGCTCTCGCCCTACGATTTGAGTCAGGGCCGGATCGTCTACTTATTGAAGCGCTAACGCGCAAACAGAGAGGGGAGGTGAGAAAGCATGGCGAAAGGCACCGTCAAGTGGTTCAACGACCAGAAGGGTTATGGGTTCATCAGCCCGGAGGATGGTTCGAAGGATGTGTTTGTCCACCATTCCTCAATCCAAGGCGATGGGTTCAAAACGCTGAAGGAAGGCGAGGTCGTGGAGTTTGAGGTGAGCAGCGGCCCGAAGGGTCCGCAGGCGAGCAACGTGATCAGACCGTAGCTTTCTCCCTCCGCACTCTCAGACACACTGGGGACGTTTCTATTTCACAAGAATAGAGGCGTCCCCTTTTATCACTGGGCGGGCAGGGCCGCCGGCGCTTCGGGGCGGGGGCCGGGCTGGCCGTAGCGCTTGCGCTCGATGCGGCTAAAGAGGCTGTACGCGCAGGGCACGACGAAGAGCGTCAGCAGCGTGGAGAATGCCACGCCGCCGATGACCGCGATAGCCATGGGCATGCGCGTTTCAGCCCCCGGGCCGAACGCCAGCGCCGGCGGAGTTGCGGCGGCGATCGTGGAGATCGAAGTCATGAGGATGGCGCGCAGCCGGGTGGGGCAAGCGCGCTCCAGCGCCTCGCGCACCGGCAAGCCCTCCTCGCGGAACTGGTTGGTGAAGTCCACCAGCAGGATCGAGTTTTTCTTCACGATGCCCATGAGCAGGATGAGCCCGATGAAGCTGTAGATGTTCAGCGACTGCCGGCCGAGCCACAGGGCCACCAGGGCGCCGGAGATGCTAAAGGGCAGCGCCAGCAGCACGGTCACCGGGTGCAGGTAGCTGTTGTACTGCGAGCCGAGCACCATGTACGAGACCAGGATGCCCAGCACCAGCGCGAAGAGCAGGCTGGAGAACGACTCGCGGAACGTCTCGGTGCTGCCGCCGAAGACCACGCGATGACCCTGTGGCACGATCTCGTCGGCCAGGCGGCGGGCTTCGGCGAGCGCGGCGGCCTGGGATTGGCCCGGCGCCACGTTGGCAAACACGCTGATGGCCCGCTCCCGATCCTTGCGGGTGATGGTCAGCAGCGCGGGCGTTTCGGTCACGGTGACGACGTCCTTGAGCTGGACCAATTCCCCGTGCGTGTTCCACACCCAGAGCTGTTCGATGTCCGCGGTGGCGGCGCGCTGGCTGGGGATGAGCCGCACGCGGATGTCGTAGCGGCGCCCGCCGCGCGTGTACTTGCCCACCCGCACCCCCCCGATGAGCGCGTTGATGGCGCGGCCGATGGACTCCACACTCACCCCCCGCGCCGCGGCCGCCTCCCGGTTAGGCCGCACCCGCACCTCGGGCACGCCGGTCCGGTAGTCGGGGTCCACCTCCACCATGAGCGGGCTGGCATCCAGGCGCCGCTCCAGCTCCTGCGAGACCTCGGCTAGGCGGTCCCACTCCGGCCCACGGACGGTGAGCTCGATGGGGAAGCCCCGCTGCGCGGAGAAGCCGCTCAACGAGAGGTCTTGCACTCTGGCCTCGACATCGGGAATGGTGTTGAGCTCCTTGCGGAACCATGCCATGAGCTCCTGTTGGGCAAGCGGCTTCTTGTTCGGCGCCACCACCGGCCGCTCCTTGGGCGGCTTGAAGGTGACGAAGAGGATGCCGGTGTTGACCTCGCCGCCGCCGAAGCCGCCGATGGCGCCGAAATAGCGCTTCATCTCGGGCCGGCTCATCGCCAGCGCTTCGGCCTTCTTGAACCTCTCGTCGGTGAACTCGATGGAGGAGCCCACCGGCGTCTGCAGCCGGACGAGGAACATGCTCTGGTCCTGCGGCGGCACGAACTCCTTGCGCAGCAACGGCATGAAGGCCAGCGACCCGCAGAAGATCAAGACGGAGGCGATGATCACCCTCCAGCGGCGGCCCAGGGCCCACACCAGCGCGGTCTGGTAGCGCGCGGCCAGCCACGCGAAGCCGGCTTCGACCGCCCGGCCGACCGGGGTGCGCCGCCCCCCGATGCGCAGGAACTGCGAGCAGCGCATGGGCGCTAAGGTGAGGGCCTCCAGCAGGGAGAGCGCGACGGCGACCGAGATGGTCACGCCGAACTGGAAGAAGAACTGCCCGATGATGCCGGTCATGAACGCCACCGGCAGGAAGATGGCGATGATGGCCAGCGTGGCCGCGAACGCGGCCGAGGTGATCTGCCGCGCCCCGAGGCGCGCGCCCTCCACACGGTCGGCGCCGTGCTCGCGGTGGCGCACGATGTTCTCCAGCACCATGATGGCGTCGTCTACCACCACAC
>JACQRG010000038.1 GCA_016206565.1 Candidatus Omnitrophota bacterium
CAAGGACGGCATGCGCATCATGGTCGAGCTGAAGCGCGACGCCAACGCCCAGGTCGTGCTCAACCAGCTCTACAAGCACACCCAGTTCGAGACGACCTTCGGCATCATCATGCTCGCCCTGGTGGACGGCCGGCCGCGCGTCCTGAGCCTCAAGGCGATGCTGCAGAGCTTCATCGAACACCGCAAGGAGATCGTCATCCGGCGCACCAAGTTCGAGCTCGCCCGGGCCGAGGAGCGGGCGCACATCCTCGAGGGCCTCAAGAAGGCCCTGCAGCACCTCGACGCCATCATCAAGACCATCAAGCAGTCCAAGAGCCCGGCCGAGGCCCGCGAGGCGCTGGTCAAGAAGTTCAACTTCACCGAGCGGCAGGCGCAGGCCATTCTGGAGATGCAGCTGCAGCGCCTCACCGCGCTGGAGCGCGAGAAGCTCGAGGCCGAATACCTGGAGCTCATCAAGAAAATCGAGTACTACCAGTCGCTGCTCAAGAGCGAGCGCAAGGTGCTGGAGCTCATCAAGGAGGAGCTGACCGAGCTGAAGAAGCGCTTCGGCGACGAGCGGCGCACCGAGATCATCGGCGAGATCAAGGAGTACCAGATCGAGGATTTGATCGCCGAGGAGGACGTGGTCATCACCATCAGCCACACCGGCTACATCAAGCGGCTGCCGGTCTCGGCCTACCGCAAGCAGCGCCGCGGCGGGGTCGGCGTGACCGCGATGGAGACGAAGGAGGAGGATTTCGTCGAGCACCTGTTCGTGGCCTCGACGCACGAGATCCTGCTCTTCTTCACCTCGGCGGGGCGCTGCTACTGGCTGAAGGTCCACGAGGTGCCGCAGGCCAGCCGCTACGCCAAGGGCACCGCGATCGCGAACCTGCTCGCCATGCAGAAAGACGAGCAGTTGGAGGCGTTTGTGGCGGTGAAGGCCTTCGCCCCGGACAAGTTCCTCATCATGGCCACGAAGCAGGGCACGATCAAGAAGACGAGCCTGGAGGCCTACTCGAACCCGCGCAAGGCCGGCATTATCGCCATCACGCTGGAGAAAGGCGACGAGCTCATCGAGGTCAAGGTGACCGAACCCGGCACCGAGATCCTGCTGATGACCAAGAGCGGCCTGGCCATCCGGTTTCCGGAGAACCAGGCGCGCGAGGTGGGCCGTTCGGCGCGCGGCGTGCGGGGGATGCGCCTGGGCAAGGGCGACGAGGTCATCGCGATGGAGCTGGTGCGGCCGAAGTCGCAGGTGCTCACCGTGACCGCGCTGGGCTTCGGCAAGCGCACCGAGTTCGAGGCGTACCGGCTGCAGAGCCGCGGCGGCAAGGGGGTCATCAACATCCGCGTCACGGCCAAGAACGGCCCGGTCGTCGGCGCGCGCACCGTGACCGACCAGGACGAGCTGATGCTCATTTCGCACGAGGGGATGATGGTGCGCCTGCCGGTCAAGGACGTGCGGATGACCGGCCGCGCGGCGCAGGGCGTGCGCCTGATCCACGTCAAGGGCAAGGACCGGGTCGCGGCCGTGGCGCGCGTGATCCCGCACGAAAAAGAAGAAATCGAAGCGCTGGCCGGCGAGCTGCCGAAGGCGCCCGCCGCACCCGCCCCAACGGCGAAGGCTCCGGAAGCGGCGGCTGTCGAATCGCCGCCGGCCAAGGGCAAGGCGAAGCCCGCCGCGAAGCCGTCGAAACGGCCGAAGGTCGCGGCGAGAAAAAAATCCGCGCCGGTTCGCCGGAAGCGATAACCTGCGGAGGGTCGATCATGGATTGGTTTACCTACGTGATTCGCAGCAACGCGTCAGGCCGCCACTACATCGGCGTGACCAGCGATTTGGCGCGTCGCTTGGACGACCACGATCGAGGCAAGAGCCGTTCCGTCCGCGGGCGGGGGCCGCTGGAACTCATGTGGTGCGAGCGGCACGAGTCGAGACGCGAGGCGACGACCCGAGAGCGGCAAATCAAACGCGTGAAGGGCGGGGAAGCGCTGAAGAAGCTTCTCTGGCCCGGAACTGGGTTGGGGGCGTCCGGCGGTCCCATGTCCCCATCGTCTAGCGGCAGGACACCCCGCCTGCGGCGTGGCACCGTCCCCGTCGTCTAGTGGCAGGACAAGAGCCTTTCGAGCTCTCGGCGCGGGTTCGATTCCCGCCGGGGACGCCGTTTCCTGGGTGGAGGCGGGGATCGAACGTGGATAACTTTTGGATTGTCGGCGCACGAGTGATCACGCCCTCCGGGATTCGCCCGGGGGCGGTGCGCATTCGCCAGGGCCGCATCGCGGCGATTCGCGCCGCGGCTCCTGCGGGCAGCCGGCGCGTGAGCGCGCGCGGCGCCTACGTGGCGCCCGGATTCATTGATCTGCACGTCTGGGGCGAGCCGGCCACGCTGGCCGCGCGGCTGCCGCGCGAGGGCACGACCGCGTTTTGCGCGGCGATCGGCCCCGAACCGCTGGAGCAATTGCTAGCGCATGTGAGCGCGCGCCCCGGCAAGGCTCAAGCAAGGGCCGGGGCACGCTGGCTGGGCTGGCACCTGGAAGGCCCGTGGCTCAATCCCGCCAGGGCCGGCGCACTGCCGGCTCGCTGGATGCGCCCGCCGCGCCTGGCCGAAGTCCGGCGCATCGTGACGGCGGCGCGCGGATCGGTGCGGCTTGTGACCGTCGCGCCGGAGCGGCCCGGGACCAACGCGGCCATCCGGTGGCTGCGCCGCCGAGGCGTGGTGGTGTCACTGGGCCACAGCATCGCCGATGAGCCCGCCACACGGCGGGCGGTGGACGCCGGAGCTGCGGCGGTCACGCACGTGTTCAACGGCATGCCGCTGCTGCATCACCGGCAGCCCGGCTTGTTGAGCACGGCGGTGACGGATCCTCGCCTGATGACGATGGTCATCGCCGACGGAGTGCACGTCGGTGTCGAGGCGCTGCGGCTGCTGGCCCTGGCCAAGAGCCCGGCGCGCATCGCGCTGGTGACGGATTCGATCCGCAGCGCCGGGTGGGAGGTCCGCAAGCGCCGCGGCGCGTTCTACACGGCGGCAGGCGTGCTGGCCGGCAGCGATTTGACCATGGCGCAGGCGGTGCGCAACGCGGTGCGCGGCGGCTGGGCGGACTTAGCCGGTGCCGTGCGCATGGCCGGCGCGAATCCAGCCGCGCTGCTGGGGCTGGGTCGGCGGTTTGGGACGCTGGAAATCGGCAAGCAGGCGGACCTCGTCCTCCTGGATCGGCGCTTGCGCGTGGTGATGACGCTGGTCGAGGGACGGACCGTGTTTCAGAGGACCTGACATGTGCGGCATCGTGGGCTATATCGGCAAGGGGCAGGTGAGCGGCGTCATCCTCGATGCGCTCAGCCGCCTGGAATACCGCGGCTATGACTCGGCCGGCATCGCGGTGCTCAACAGCCGCGGCCTGGAGGTGCGCCGTCGGATGGGCAAGCTCAAGGAGCTGGTCAAAGCGGTGGACGAGCGCCCGCTCAAGGGTACGCTGGGGCTCGGACACACCCGGTGGGCCACCCATGGGGAGCCCTCGGAGATCAACGCGCACCCGCACACCGACTGCCATGGCCGGATCGCGGTGGTCCACAACGGCATCGTCGAGAACTACGCGCCGCTGAAAGAGCGGCTGCTCAAGCAGGGGCACGCGTTCCGCTCAAAGACCGATACCGAAGTGATCGCCCACCTCGTAGAGGAGCTGGCCAAACAGCATCCGCTCGAGGAGGCGTTTCGATTGGCGCTCAAGGAGCTGCGCGGCTCCTATGCGGTGTGCCTGGTGTCGGCGGATGAGCCGCGGCGCATCTTCGGGGCGCGCAACGCCAGCCCCCTGGTCGTGGGCGTGGGCAAGGGCGAAGCGTTCTTCGCCAGCGACGTGCCGGCCATTCTGGCCCGGACCCGGCGCGTCGTGTACCTCAACGATGGCGAGGTCGTCACGCTGGGCCCCGAGGGGCCGCGGATCACAACCCTGGCCGGCCGGCCGGTGCGCCGCAAGCCGACGACCGTGACGTGGGACGTCGCCTCGGCCCGCAAGGGCGGGTTCCCCCACTTCATGCTCAAGGAGATCCACGAGCAGGCCGGGGCCATCGAACAGACGCTCTTCAACCGGCTGGACCCGGCCAAGGGGCGCGTGATCTTCGATAGGCGCACCAGGCGGTTCCTCGACGGGCTGAGCCCCCAGGAGAAGCTCGTCATCATCTCCTGCGGCACGGCCTACCATGCCGGGCTGGTGGGCCAGTACATGCTCGAGGAAATGGCCCACATGCCGGTGGACGTGGACCTCGCCAGCGAGTTCCGTTACCGCGGGCCGATGCTGGACCGCTACACCACGGTCATCGCCATCACGCAGTCCGGCGAGACCGCGGATACCCTCGCGGGCGTGCGCCTGGCCAAGGAGCAGGGCGCGAAGGTCTTCGCCATCTGCAACGTCATGGGCTCCTCGATCGCGCGGGCGGCGGACGCGGTGCTCTACACCCATGCCGGGCCGGAGATCGCGGTGGCCTCCACCAAGGCGTATACCTGCCAGGTGACGGCGCTGGCCCTGCTGACCTTGTACCTGGCCCGCAAGCGCCAGCGCATCCCGACGGCGCAGTGGAAACGGCTCGTGCAGGGCCTGGGGGACGTGCCGCGGCTCGTGGACCAGGCGCTGGCCGGCGAGCCGGCCATCAAGGCGGTCGCGGCCAAGTACGCCGCCGCGCGCAACTTCTACTACCTGGGGCGGCGCTACAACTTCCCCAGCGCCCTGGAAGGGGCGCTGAAGCTCAAGGAAATCTGCCCGCTCATCCATGCGGAGGGCTACGCGGCCGGGGAGATGAAGCACGGGCCGATCTCCCTCATCCGCAAGGGCTGGCCGATCGTCTTCATCGCCACGCACTCGCCGGTCTACGAGAAGGTCATCTCGAACATCGAGGAGGTCCGGGCCCGGCACGGCGACTGCATCGTGATCGCCTCCGAGGGCGATGCGACCATCAAGCGCCACGCGGATAGCCTCATCACCGTGCCGAAGACCGAGGAGTTTTTCTCCCCGATCATGGCCGCCATCCCGCTGCAGCTCTTTGCGTACTACGTGGCGGATGCCAACGGCTGCGACATTGACCAGCCGCCGAACTTGGCCAAGAGCGTCACGGTCGAATGAACGATGGGCGGAACGCTCTGGCTCGTCGGCACTCCCATCGGCAACCTGGCGGATGTGAGCCAGCGCGCGCTTGAGACGCTGCGCGCGGCCGACGTGATCGCCTGCGAGGACACGCGCCAGACCGGCAAGCTGCTGCAGCGCCACCAGATCCGCCGGCCGCTGGCGAGCCTGCACGAGCACAACGAGCGTGCGCGCACCGAGGAGCTGCTCGCGCGGCTGAAGGCCGGCGAGGCGATCGCGCTGGTGTGCGACGGCGGCACGCCGCTCATCTCCGACCCGGGCTGGTGGCTGGTGCACCGGGCACTCCAGGAGCGCGTGCCGGTGCAGTGGGTGCCGGGACCGACCGCGCTCATCGGCGCCTTGGTGCTCTCCGGGCTGCCGGCGCAGCGCTTCGTCTTTGAGGGGTTTCTGCCGGTCAAGCCGGGTGCTAGGCGCAAGCGGCTGGAGGCGCTGCGCGGGGAGCCGCGGACGGTGATCCTGTACGAGAGCCCGCACCGGCTCGTGAAGCTCTTGCGGGAGATCCGCGAGGTGCTGGGCGACATCCCGATGGTCTGCGCGAGGGAATTGACGAAGATGTTCGAAGAGGTCCGCCGGGGCAACGTCAGCGACGTGCTGCGGCATTTTGAAGCCCATTCGCCGAAGGGGGAGTTCGTCGTCGTGCTGCGCGCCAGCGCAGGTGGGGGGCCGTAATGGCCGAGAACCGCATCCATCCCAGCGCGACCATCGGCCAACGCGTCCAGCTCGGCGAGGACAACGACATCGGGCCTGGCTGCGTGCTCGAGGATGGGGTGGTCCTGGGATCGCGCAACAGGCTCTGGATGAACGTGTACGCCGGCCCGGGCACCACCATCGGCGATGAGAACCAGCTCCACATGGGGGCGGTCATCGGGCACATGCCGCAGGACTTAGCCTACGCCGGCGCGCCGTCGCAGACCCGCCTGGGCGATCGCAACACCATCCGCGAGTACGTCACCATCCACCGCGGCACCAAGGCAGGGACGGCCACGGTGCTTGGCCATGACAACTTCTTGATGGCCAACGCCCACGTGGCGCACAACTGCCAGATCGGCCACCGCGTCACGCTGGCCAACTTGGCCACGTTGGCCGGTTACTGTGTGGTGGAAGACGGGGCCTTCCTCTCCGGGATGGTCGTCCTGCACCAGTTTACCCGCATCGGGCGCTTGGCCATGGTCAGCGGGCTCTCGGCGGTCAACAAGGACGTGCCGCCCTACATGCTCTGCGGGGGCCGTCCCGGAGTCGTGCAGGGGCTCAATGTGGTGGGGATGCGCCGGGCCGGCATGGCGGCAGACGTCCGGCAGGAAATCAAACGGGCCTACAAACTGCTCTACCGCGAGGGCCTCAACATCCGCCATGCCTTGGAAGCCATCGAGCAGGAGCGCAAGTCGCCGGAACTCCTGCATCTGGTGGAGTTTGTGAGGCGCTCAGAACGAGGCATCTGCGCCGGGGTCGGCATGGCGTTGGAAGGGGACGGCGAGACGCTGCTGCCGCGCAAGACGCTGCGGGCCGGGGTCGGCGCCGGGGAGCCTGCGGAAGATCCCTGATTGACAGCCCCGGCCTTCCGGGGTATAATTAGCGTTAATCCTGCACCTTTAAGGACCCGTCCCGTGAGGCGGGAAAGGGAAAATGGCGCACGTTCCCCACACACCAACTGAGTGTCTTTGTGTCACCCAGCCGGGAGGCTGGGTTTTTTTGTCCCACCCCCTGGCGGGCCGGCCGAAGGCCGGCGCACCGCCAACTCCCGAATTTCCGTCGCAGCGGTGCTACTGCCTGCGGCAGTTCCGCCAGGGGGTGGGATTGTGCCTCCGATGACCGAGCCGGCCTACCACGAGAAAGCCAAGGTCCTGGATGCCGACGGCATCCGCCGGGCCCTGACCCGCATCGCGCACGAAATCCTGGAGCATAACAAGGGCACGGCGGGCGTCGCGCTGGTGGGCATCCGCACCCGGGGCGCGCTGCTCGCGCAGCGGCTGGCCCAGGCCATCGAGGCAATTGACCAGCGGCCGGTGCAGGTGGGCATCCTCGACATCACCCTCTACCGGGACGATGTCTCGCGCGCCACCCCGCAGCCGGTCGTGCGGGCCACGGAGATCCCCTTCGATGTCACCGATCAGGACGTGGTCCTGGTGGACGACGTGCTCTTCACCGGACGGACCATCCGGGCGGCCCTTAACGCCCTCAACGACCTGGGCCGGCCCAGGACCATCCAGCTGGCGGTGCTCGTGGACCGGGGCCACCGCGAGCTGCCGATCCGGGCGGACTACGCCGGCAAGAACATCCCGACCAGCCGCCGCGAGCGCGTCCAGGTGCGGCTGCGCGAAGTGGACGAGGCCGAGGAAGTGGTCATCGAGGCGCCGGCCGCGGACCCCGCGGCCTCCACTCCAGGGGGGCGCTGATGGCGACGACCGGCGCGCTGGAACAGGGCACGGCCGCGCAGTGGACCCGCCGGCACCTGCTGGGCCTGCGGGAGCTTTCCGCGGATGACCTGCGGCTGATCCTGCAGACCGCCGAATCCTTCCGCGAGGTCTCGCTGCGGCCGATCAAGAAGGTGCCGGCGCTGCGCGGCAAGACCGTCGTGAACCTCTTCTTCGAGCCGAGCACCCGCACGCGCACCTCCTTCGAGCTGGCCGCCAAGCGGCTCTCCGCGGACATCGTCAACATCGCCGCCGCCGGCTCGTCGCTCTCCAAGGGCGAGACCGTGCTCGACACCGTGCGCAACCTCGAGGCGCTGAAGGTGGACCTGCTGGTGATCCGCCACGCCGCCGCGGGCGTGCCGCACGCGCTGGCCAAGCGCATCAGCGCCTCGGTCATCAACGCCGGCGACGGCGCCCACGAGCACCCCACGCAGGCGCTGCTCGATCTCTTCACCATCCAGGAAAAGAAGGGCCGCATCGCCGGGCTGAAGGTCTCCATCATCGGCGACATCGCCCACTCGCGCGTGGCCCGGTCGAACATCTGGGGGCTCACGAAGCTCGGCGCGCAGGTCACGGTCTGCGGGCCGCCCAGCCTGCTGCCGCGCCACATCGAGCAGCTCGGCGTGCGGGTGGTGTACCGCCTGGACGAGGCGATCCGCGATGCGGACGTGCTGATGCTGCTGCGCATCCAGCACGAGCGGCAGGAGGCGGTGCTGGTGCCCAGCCTGCGGGAGTACCGGCTCACCTACGGCGTGGACCAGGCGCGGCTCGCGCACGCCAAGCCAGAGGTGCTCATCATGCATCCGGGGCCGGTGAACCGCGGGGTGGAGCTGGATTCGCGCGTGGCCGACGGGCCCTACTCGGTCATCCTGGATCAGGTCACCAACGGCCTGGCCGTGCGCATGGCCGTCCTCTATTTGGTCGCCGGCGCGCCGAAGCTCGACGAGGCGGAGGGCTGACGCGATGGCGGGCGTGCTGATCCGCGGCGGGCAGGTGGTGGACCCGGCGACCAACCGCAACGGACGCTTCGACGTGCTCATCGCCGACGGCCTGATCCGGGACATCGCGCCTACCATCGCAGCCAACGGGGCGGCGGTCGTGGACGCTGCCGGATGGCTGGTGCTGCCCGGGCTGGTGGATTTGCACGCGCACCTGCGCCAGCCCGGCCGGGAGGACAAGGAGACCATCGAAACCGGAGCGCGCGCCGCGGTGCGCGGGGGCTTCACGACCGTCTGCGCGATGCCGAACACCGACCCGGCGATTGACACCGGCGGCGTGGCGCAGTACGTCGCGCAGGAGGCGAGGCGCGTGGGGCTGGCCGCGGTGCATCCCATCGGCGCGATCACCAGGGGGCGGCAGGGCAAGGAGCTCTCCGACTTCGGCGAGCTCTTCGAGGCCGGCTGCGTGGCCCTCTCCGACGACGGCAACGCGGTGGCGCATCCGCTGCTGATGCGCCGCGCGCTGGAGTACGCGAAGATCTTCAACCGGCCCCTGATCCAGCACGCGGAGGACCCGCAGCTGGCGGCCGGCGGCGTGATGCACGAGGGGCTGGTCTCCACGACGCTGGGGCTGCGCGGCATCCCCGGGGAGGCCGAATCCACGATGGTCGCGCGCGACCTGGCCTTGGCCGAGCTGACCGGCGGCTGGGTGCATTTCGCGCATCTGTCCAGCGCGCAGTCGGTCGAGCTCATCCGCCAGGCCAAGCGGCGCGGCGTGCGCGTCACCTGCGAGGTCACGCCGCATCACCTCGCGCTCACCGAGCAGGCGGTGGGGGAGTTCGAGACGCGCGCGAAGGTCAACCCGCCGCTGCGCGACGAGGCGGACCGGCAGGCCCTCATCGAAGGGCTGCGCGACGGCACGATTGACTGCATCGCCACCGACCACGCCCCGCACACCGACTGGGAGAAAGAAGCCGATTTCGACTCGGCACCCTTCGGCATCAGCGGGCTGGAGACCGCGCTGGCGGTGTGCGTGCAGACGCTGGTCGTCCCCGGGCTGCTGGCCTGGGTCCATCTGGTGGAGAAGCTCAGCGCGGCCCCGGCCAAGATCGCCGGTGTAGAAGCCGGCACCCTGCGCGCCGGCGCGCCGGCCGACGTCATCCTCGTGGACCCGAATGCCACCTGGACCGTGGACCCGCAGCGCTTCGCCTCCAAAGGGCGCCACTCGCCCTTCGCCGGCCAGACGCTCACCGGCGCAGTCACCCAGGTCTTCAAGGCCGGAGCGCAAGTCGCATGAGTGGTCAAGCATGGTTAGTCTTGGAAGACGGCGCAGCCTTCCGCGGCCGCGCCATCGGCGCCGAGGGCGAGGCGTTCGGCGAGGTGGTGTTCAACACCGCCATGACCGGCTACCAGGAGGTGCTGACCGACCCGTCCTACAAGGGCCAGCTGGTCTGCATGACCTATCCCCACATCGGCAACTACGGCGTCAACGAGGAGGACGTCGAGTCGCGCCGCCCCTGGGTGGAGGGGTTCATCATCCGGGAGCTCTCGCCAATCGCTAGCAACTTCCGGTCGCAGGAATCGCTGGACGCGTACCTCAAGCGCCACCGCGTCGTCGCGATTGACGGCGTGGACACCCGCGCCCTGACCTTGACGCTGCGCCGGCAAGGCTCGATGAAGGGCGGCCTCTCGACGACCGAACCGGATCCGCAGCGGCTGCTCTCGCGCGTGCGCGCCTCCCCGGACATCGTCGGCGTGGACCTGGTCACGCAGGTCACGTGTGAGGCGCCATATGAATGGCCGCCGACAGCGCAGGGGACAGGGGACAGGGGACAGGGGACCAAGATTACGGTGATGGACTTCGGCGTCAAGCGCAACATCCTGCGCGAGCTGGCCGCCCTGGGGTGCCGCGTCTCCATCGTGCCGGCGGCAACGAGCGCAAAGGAGATTCTGGCGCGCCAACCGGACGGGGTCGTGCTCTCCAACGGCCCGGGCGATCCCGCGGCGGTGACGTACGCCGTGGCGACGATCCGGCAGCTCATCGGCCGGGTGCCGATGCTGGGCATCTGCCTGGGGCACCAGCTGCTGGGGCTGGCCTTCGGCGGCCAGACGTTCAAGCTGACATTCGGCCACCACGGCGGCAACCACCCGGTGCAGGATCTGGCGACCCGCAAGGTGGCGATCACCACGCAGAACCACAACTTCGCGGTCCGGGTGGACTCCATTCCCGGCGGGCAGGTGGAGCTCACACACCGCAACCTCAACGACCAGACCGTGGAGGGCATGCGGCACAAGACGCTGCCGATCTTCAGCCTCCAGTACCATCCGGAGGCGGCCCCAGGCCCGCACGACGCCCGCTACCTCTTCGGCCGGTTCCTGGACCTGGTGCGGGGGCAGACCGCCGATGCCTGAGCTGGTGGCGGATTTCCACCTGCATTCCCGGTACAGCCGCGCCTGCTCCAAGGATTTGAGCGTGGCCGAGCTGGCCAAGTGGGCGAAGCTCAAGGGCATCACCGTGCTGGGCACCGGCGACTTCACCCACCCGCTGTGGTGGCAGGAGCTCTCGGAGACGCTGCGCGACACCGGGCGGGGGCTCTACGAGTTCCAGGGCGTCCACTTCATGGTGACGACCGAGGTGAACACGCTCTTCTACAAGGGGGGCCGGGCGCATCAGATCCACCACCTGATTTTCCTGCCGAGCCTGGAGGCCGCGCAGCGGCTCAACGCGGAGCTGGCCAACTTCGGGGACCTCAGCCTCGACGGCCGGCCGATGCTCAAGATGGAAGCCTGGCGGCTGGTGGAGATCGTGCTGGGGATTGAGCCGCGCGCCATGGTGATCCCGGCGCACGCGTGGACCCCGCACTTCTCCATCTTCGGCTCCAACTCCGGGTTCGACAGCGTGGCGGAATGCTTCGAGCAGCAAGCACGGCATATCCATGCGCTGGAGACCGGCCTCTCGTCGGATCCGGCGATGAACTGGCGGCTCAGCGCGCTGGACCGCTACGCGCTCATCTCCAACTCGGATGCCCACTCGGCCCGGCGCCTCGGCCGGGAAGCGAACGTGTTCGACTGCGAGCTCTCCTACGAGGCGATCACCGGTGCGATTAAGGCGAAGGACCCGGCCCGGTTCCGCTCTACGATCGAGTTTTTCCCCGAAGAGGGCAAGTACCACCTCGATGGCCATCGGTTCTGCAAGGTGCGCACCACCCCCGCAGAGACCAAGGCCAAACAGTACCGCTGCCCGGTCTGCGGCCGCAAGCTGACGGTCGGCGTGATGCACCGCGTGGACGACCTGGCCGACCGGCCGGAAGGCTCGGTCCCGGCGCGGGCGCTTCCCTTTAAGCGCACCGTGCCGCTGGAGGAGATCCTCGCCGATGTGCTCGGAGTGGGGGTCGGCACGCAGGCGGTGGAGCGCGAGTACCACCAGCTCGTGTACAAGTGCGGGTCGGAGCTGCGCGTGCTGCTGGCCGTCCCGGAGTCGGAGCTGCGCGCCGCGACCTCGCCGCGCATCGCCGACGCCGTCCTGCGCATGCGCCAGGGCCGGGTGCGCGTGGAGCCCGGGTACGACGGGGAGTACGGCGTGGTGAAGATCCTGGCGGACGACGCCCCTGCGGCGGCGCAGGAAGAGCAGCTGACCTTGTTCTGATGCCCAAGCGCGACGACCTCCACAAGATCCTCATCATCGGCTCCGGGCCGATCGTCATCTCGCAGGCCTGCGAGTTCGACTACTCCGGCACCCAGGCCTGCAAGGCCCTCAAGGAAGAGGGCTATGCGATCGTGCTGATCAACTCGAACCCGGCCACGATCATGACCGACCCGGAGCTGGCCGACCGGACCTACATCGAGCCGATCACCGCCGAGGCGATTGAGCGCATCATCGAGGCCGAACGGCCTGATGCGCTGCTGCCAACGCTGGGCGGCCAGACCGCGCTCAACGTGACCGTCCAGCTGGCCGAGCGCGGGGTGCTGGAGCGCTTCGGCGTGGAGCTCATCGGGGCGAAGCTGGAGGCCATCAAGCGCGCGGAGGACCGCGCGCTCTTCAAGCAGACCATGACCTCGGTCGGGCTGGAGATCCCCAAGGCCGGCTACGCGCGCACGCTCGAGGAAGCCCGGGCGCTGGCGCAGGCCTTCGGCTTCCCGGTGGTGGTCCGGCCCAGCTTCACGCTGGGCGGCACCGGGGGCGGCGTCGCCTACAACGCGGAGGAGTTCGACCGCGTCGCCGGACATGGGCTGGCGCTGTCCATGGTGCACCAGATTTCAGTGGAGGAGAGCGTCATCGGCTGGAAAGAGTTCGAGCTGGAGGTCATGCGCGACCGGGCCGACAACGTCGTCGTCGTCTGCTCCATTGAGAACGTGGATCCGATGGGCGTGCACACCGGCGATTCCATCACGGTCGCCCCCGCGCAGACCCTGACCGACCGGGAATACCAGGAGATGCGCGACGCGGCCATCACGGTCATCCGCGCGATCGGGGTGGAGACCGGCGGCTCCAACATCCAGTTCGCGGTGCACCCGGAGTCCGGGCGGCTGCTCGTCATCGAGATGAACCCGCGCGTCTCGCGCTCCTCGGCTCTGGCCTCCAAGGCCACGGGGTTTCCCATCGCCAAGATCGCGGCCAAGCTGGCCGTCGGCTACACGCTGGATGAGCTGCCCAACGACATCACCAAGCAGACGCCGGCCTGCTTCGAGCCGACCATTGACTACGTGGTCGTGAAGGTGCCGCGCTTCGCCTTCGAGAAGTTTCCGGGCGCGGATCCGACGCTGGGCATCCAGATGAAATCGGTCGGAGAGACCATGGCCATCGGGCGCACCTTCGCCGAGGCGCTGCAGAAGGGCATGCGCGGGCTGGAAGTCAAGAAGGACGGCTGGGACGCCGGCGGAGCCTGGCCGCTCGACCTGCTGCGGGAGCGGCTCGCGGTCCCCTCGGCGGAGCGGATGTTCCTGCTCAAGGCCGCGCTGGCCGGCGGCCTCTCGCTGGAGGAGCTCTACCAGCTCACCAAGATTGACCGGTGGTTCCTGCGGCAGCTCTACCAGCTGGTCGTCGAGGAAGAGACGCTGGCGGCCGCGGCTGAGCCGATGCGCGCCTGCGAGAACGCCGCTCCAAGTCCCGAGGCCGCCGCGAAGGCCGCCCAGACGCTGCGCCTCGCCAAGCAGCTCGGCTACAGCGATCGGCAGCTCGCCAAGCTCTGGGGCGTGGACGAGGCGACCATCCGCCGCTGGCGCGCCCAGTGGAACGTGCGTCCGTCCTATTATCTCGTGGATACCTGCGCGGCGGAGTTCGAGGCGAAGACGCCGTATTACTACTCGACGTATGAAACCCCAGTGGTGGCGCTCACGGCGAAGCAGGAAGCTGGAAGCAGGAAGCTGGAAAAGCCTCTCCAGCCTCCAGCGAAGAAGGTAGTGAGTCTCGGCGGCGGGCCGAACCGCATCGGGCAGGGGATCGAGTTCGATTACTGCTGCGTGCACGCGGCCTTCGCCCTGCGCGGCCTCGGCGTGCAGGTCATCATGGTCAACTCCAATCCCGAGACCGTGTCCACCGACTACGACACCTCTGACACGCTCTACTTCGAGCCGGTCACGCTGGAGGACGTACTCAACATCGTGGACCGGGAGCGGCCCGACGGCGTCATCGTGCAGTTCGGCGGCCAGACGCCCTTAAACCTCGCCGTGGGGCTGGCAAAGGCCGGGGTGCCCATCCTGGGCACTTCCGCCGAGGGCGTGGATGCGGCGGAGAACCGCGAGAAGTTCAAGCGGCTGCTCGAAGAGCTGGGGCTGCAGCAGCCCCCCAGCGGCACCGCGATGGCCGTGGACGACGCCGCGCTGACCGCTAGGGCGGTGGGCTATCCCTGCCTGGTGCGCCCCTCCTACGTGCTGGGCGGGCGCGCGATGGAGATCGTCTACGATGAGAAACAGCTGCGCCGCTTCGCGCAGATCGCCTTCGAGGCCTCGCCGGGCTTCCCGGTGCTGATTGACAAGTTTCTGGAGGACGCGATCGAGGTGGACGTGGATTTGGTCGGCGACGGCGAGACCTTCGTCATCGGCGGCATCCTGGAGCACATCGAGGAGGCGGGCATCCACTCCGGCGACAGCGCCATGGTGCTGCCGCCGCACACGCTCGGCGACGAGGTGCTGGACGCCATCCGGGAGGCGACCATCCGGCTGGCGAAGGCGCTGAAGATCGTGGGGCTGATGAACGTGCAGTATGCCGTGAAGGACGATATCGTGTACGTGCTGGAAGTCAACCCCCGGGCCTCGCGCACGGTGCCGTTCGTCTCCAAGGCCATCGGGGTGCCGCTGGCCAAGATCGCGACGCGGGCCATGTTCGGCCTCTCCCTGCGCGAGCAGGGCTTTACGCGCGAGGTCGCCGTCGAATCCTACTGCGCGGTGAAGGAGTCCGTGTTTCCCTTCACGCGGTTTCCCGGCGTGGACATCATCCTGGGGCCGGAGATGAAGTCCACCGGCGAGGTCATGGGGCTGGATGCGGCGTTCGGCCCCGCCTTTCTGAAATCCCAGCTGGCGGCGGGACAGCTGCTGCCGAAATCCGGCACCGTGTTCGTGAGCGTCAAGAACGAGGACAAGCGGTTCATCACGCTCGTGGCGCAGCAGCTGCAGCAGCTCGGGTTCGAGCTGGTCGCCACGCACGGCACCGCCAAGGCCCTGCAGCGGCTGGGGGTGCGCGCCACGCCGGTCAAGAAGATCCACGAGGGGCGCCCGAACGTGCTCGACCTGATTACCGATGGGCAGATCCAGCTGGTGATCAACACGCCCTCCGGCCGGCTGCCGCGCGCGGATGAGGTGCGCATCCGCTCCGCCGCGGCCGCGCTCGGGATCCCCTGCATCACGACGATCGCCGGCGCCCAGGCGTCGGTCAGCGGCATCGCAGCACTCTTGCAGCGGCCGCTGACGGTCAAGCCCCTGCAGGAGTACCACGCCGCGCTGCGCCGGCAGGTAGGGGGATGACGCCCTCCGAGGCGCCGCAGCCTCCCCAAGCGAGGCGGCCCGCCATGGTGCGCTACCGCTCGGTGCGCAAAGGATTGGTGTCGTGGGTGATCGGGCGCGTGCTGGACTTAAGCGTGGCGAACGTTCGCATCGTCTGCGAGCATGCGTTTGCGATCGATGAGGAAATGGAGGTGCAGCTGCGGCTGCCGGGCGACGAGCTGGTCCTGGTGCGCGGGCGCGTGTCCTGGGCCCGCCCCTTCGGCGTCCAGCAATTCGAGCACGTCGTGTCATTCATCGGGCTGGATCCCGAGGTGCAGAAGGCCATCGCCGGATCCGCCAAGCCGCTGACGTGACATGGAAGCCCCAAACCACCGCGGCGCGCAACGCGTGAAGCACCCCTTCATGGTCCGGTGCCGTCTCTCATCGAGCGCCACGTCGGCCTGGGCGATGTCGCCGTTAAGGGATCTCAGCGCGAGCGGCGCGCGGTTCGTATCGGAAGAGGGTTTTGCGGTGGGCGATGAGCTCGACCTGCAGCTGCTGCTGCCGGTCTCCAAGGACCCGCTCCTTGTCAGAGGCAAGGTCGCCTGGGTCAAGCCCGGGCCGATGGCGCTGCGCGAGTACGGCGTGGCCTTCGAGCTCGCCGATGAGCGGAGCCGCCAGCTGATCGCCGAGGCGGTGGCGCACTTCACGAAGAAATCGCAGGAGGCGGGAGGGCCGATGGGCGCCGAGCGGCGGCAGTTTCCCCGGGTCTACCAGACGTTCGAGGTCCAGTACCGCCTGGCCGGGCAGTTGGGGCAGGGGTGGAAGACCGCCATGGTGGTGAACCTCAGCGCCAGCGGCATGCGGTTTCACGCCCAGGAGGGCATCGAGGCGGACACGACGCTTGAGGTGCAGCTCGCGCTGCCGAACCTGAAGGAGCCGCTGGTTCTGTTTGGGGCCGTCGCGTGGTGCCGCCTGAAAGCCCCGGGGGTGATGGAGCATGGCCTGGCGTTCCAGGATCTGACGCCGGAGCGGCAGTCGAAGATTGATGACCTCGTGCGCTTCCTCAGGATGAACGTGAAACAGTAGCTCATGGCGGAGTTGCGGGTGACCTTAGGGCCGCTGCAGCTGCGCAACCCTGTCCTGGCTGCCGCCGGGACGTATGGGTACGGGCTGGAGTTTGCCGAATCGGTGCCGCTCCACCAGCTGGGCGCGGTGGTGACCAAGACGCTGACGTTGGCTCCGCGGCCAGGCAACCCGCCGCCGCGGCTGGTCGAAACGCCCTCCGGCCTGCTCAATGCGGTCGGCCTGCAGAATATCGGCCTGCAGGCGTTTCTGCGCGACGCCCTGCCGCGCCTGCGCGAGCTGGGAGCGACCGTCATCGTCAGCATCCTGGGAGACTCGCCCGAGGACGTGGCCGCGATGGCCCAGCAGCTGGACGGCGCGGAGGGTGTTGCGGCGATCGAGCTCAACCTGTCGTGCCCGAACCTCCAAGACGGCTCTAGGCTAGGCCTCGAGCCAGTTCGGATGGTGGCGCAGGATCCTGGCGCGACCGCCGCGGTGGTCGCGGCCGCCCGCGGCCGGACCGGCAAGCCGCTCCTGGCCAAGCTCAGCCCGGACGTCACCGATCTGGCCCCCATCGCCCAGGCCGCGCAGCGCGGCGGCGCCGACATCTTGACAATTGCGAACACGTTCACCGGGATGAGCCTGGACCCGCAGACCGGCCGCTCGCGCCTGGGGGCCTTGACCGGGGGCCTCAGCGGCCCGGCGATCCGCCCGTTGGCCGTCTACCGCGTGTGGTATACTGCCCGAACGGTTTCGCTGCCGATCATCGGCGCGGGGGGCATCGTGCGCGCGCAGGATGCCCTCGAGTTTTTTCGCGCGGGCGCGCGCGCCATCGCCGTCGGCACGGCCAACTTCGCGGATCCTGCAGCGCCCCTGCGCGTGCTGCGGGGGCTGGAACGGCACATGGGACGCCATCGCCTCGAGCGCTTCGCCCAGCTGCTCGGCGCGCCCGACCCGGCGCCGGCGGGCGCATGAGGGCCGCCGAGCGGCTCATCGTCGCCTTGGACGACCCGGCGTCGGCGCTGGCCCTGGCGCGCCGGCTGCGGGGCGCATCGCGCATCCTGAAAATCGGGAGCATCGCCTTCACCGCCTCTGGGCCGACACTCATCCGCCGGGTGCGCGCGCTCGGATTTGAGGTCATGCTGGATTTGAAATTCCACGACATCCCCTCCACCGTGGAAGGCAGTTGCCGCGCCGCGGTCGCCCACCGGGTCCGGTTTCTGACGGTGCATGCCTGCGGCGGGCGGGCGATGTTGGAGGCCGCGGTCGCCGCGGTGCGCGCGGAAGCCAAGCGGCGGCGCCTGCCGGCACCCGGCGTGCTGGCCGTGACGGTGCTGACCAGCGTGCCGTCCAGGGGCGCCGGGGGCGTGACTTCGCGGGTGGTCGCCCTGGCCCGGGACGCGGCGCGGGCCGGCTGCGAGGGTGTGGTCGCCTC
>JACQRG010000039.1 GCA_016206565.1 Candidatus Omnitrophota bacterium
GACGCGCACGCCCTCGATGAGCCGCCCGATGTAGCGCGGGCAACCTGTGCGGTCTTCAATGCGGATATCGAAGAGCGTTCGGGGTTCGGGGTTCGGGGTTCGGGGCTTACGGTTCTTGCCCAGGACCCTCAACCCTGAACCCTGAGCCAGCGGCGGCTTCAGCCGCTGCCCGGTCAGCGCCGCCACTTCCCGCGCCACGCCGAGGATCGAGAGGCAATCGGCGCGGTTCGGGGTGACTTCGATGTCGAGCACCGGCTGGCCGTCCACCTCTGCGATGCCCACGACTTCTAACCCGGCCATCGTCAGTTGCTGGGCCAGCACCTTGGCCGAGGCGCGCACGCTCACGAACTCCTTGAGCCACTCTATCGGCACGCGCATCAGAACTGCTCCAGGAAGCGCAGGTCGTTTTCGAAGAAGAGGCGGATGTCGGCGACACCGTGCGTGAGCATGGCGATGCGCTCCACCCCCATCCCGAAGGCGAAGCCCTGCACGCGCGCCGGGTCGTAGCCGGCGGCCTTGAACACGTTCGGATGCACCATCCCGCAGCCCATGATTTCCAGCCACCCCTTGCGGCCGCACGTTGAGCAGCCAGCGCCTTCGCACGCGCTGCAGGCGATGTCCACCTCGGCCGAGGGCTCGGTGAACGGGAAGAAGTGCGGGCGAAACCGCGTTTGGGTCTTCGGGCCGAAGAGCCCCTGGAGGAACTGCTGCAGGACGCCCTTTAAATCCGCGAAGCTGGTGCGGTCATCCACCATCAGCCCCTCGACCTGGTGGAACATGAAGCTGTGGCTCGGATCCAGCGGGTCCGGCCGGTACACCCGGCCCGGCACCACGATGCGCAGCGGCGGCCGGCGCCGCTCCATCACGCGCACCTGCACCGGCGAGGTGTGGCTGCGCAGCAACAGCTTGCCCTTGGCGGGCTGCGGCGAGGGGGCCTCCACGAAAAAGGTGTCGAAGGACTCGCGGGACGGATGGTCCTTCGGGATGTTGAGCGCGTCAAAGTTGTACCACTCCAGCTCCGCCTCCGGCCCCTCGATGACCTCGAAGCCCAGCGGCGCGAACAGCGCCAGGATGGCTTCGGTCGTCTGCGTGACCGGATGCAGGCGGCCCTGCACGACGGCGCGGCCCGGCAGCGTCACATCGAGCGCGGCCGCAGGCTGCGCCTCCAGCGCTTTGCGCCGGGCCTCCAGCCGGGCTTCCAACGCGGTCTTGAACTGGTTGGCGGACTTGCCGGCCTCGGCGCGCTCGGCGGGCGTCAGGCTGCCGAGCGTCTTGAGCACTTCGGCCACGCGGCTTTTGCGGCCCAGGTACTTGACGCGCACCCGCTCGAGCTCCTGCGCGGAGCGGGTCTGGGCCAGCGCCGCCTCCGCTTCGGCCAGCAGCCGCTCAAGCTCCTGCGTCGCCGATTCGTCCGCGCTCATCCCCCCACCGGCTCCTTGCCGGAGAAGACCCACACGCGGCCCGGCGCGTTGCGCACCACGTGCTCCACGGTCGAGCCGAACACGAAGCGCCCCGGGGCGCTGGCACGCGGCCTGGGCCCCAAGATGATCAAATCGTAGCTGCCCTCTTTCGCTGCTTCAATGATGGCCTCCCCGGCGGAGCGACCCTGCTTGATCTGGGCGCGAATCGGCACTTCGTACTCCCGCCCGATGGCTTGCGTTTGCTCCATGATCGAATCCGCTGCGGCGAGTTTTTCCGGGAAGAACGTGTCCAGCGGCAGCGTCGTCGGAATCTCGATGACGTTGAGCGCGGTCAGCTCCGCCCCGTAGGCTTTGGCCAGCCGGGCCGCGAACTGCACCATGTCGTACGTGTGCGCCCCGGTGGTCGGCACCAGAATCTTGCGCACCGCCGCCGGGCAATAGTCGCGCGGCATCTCGACTTTTTCGATTTCGACCCGGCCGGCCGCCGGCAGCCGCTGCTGGCGCCGGTACCAGAGATAGCAGACGAGCCCGATCCCCATCCAGAGAAAGCCGAGGTTGCGCCCGGCGGGCTTCGTGAGGATCACGTCCACCCACACGGCGGCGGTTCCCACCAGACCGAGCAGCGACGTCACCGGCAGCTCGGCCCGTCCGAACCTAAGACTCCAGCCGACCTTGAAGGGCCGCGCCATGCCCGGCTGTCTGATGCGCAGCCCCAGCAGCGACAGATGGGCCAGAGCGAAGGAGAGCATCGCGCCGAAGTTGTACAGCTCGGCGATATGCGTCAGCTGCCTGGCCACCATGACAATGGCCGCGGCGATGAGCGTGAACGCGATGAGCGACACGTACGGCGTCTTGAACCGCGGGTGGAGCCGATAGAAGAGCCGCGGCATCGTGAAATGCTCGCTCATCGCGAACGTCAGCCGCGAGGCCCCGATCAAACCGGCATTGGCCGCGACGAAGAGGATCGTGGCACCCAGCAACCCCACCCAGGGTGCGAGGAACTGCCGTCCGAATGGCATGGAGGCGGCGATGCCGGCAATCGGATCCTCGAGATAGTGTGTCGTCAGCTCTTGCGGCGTCAGCGCGGTCAAGGCGATCATGGAGATCCCAAAGTAGAGGACAAACAGCGTGATCATCGCTGCCACCATGGCGCGGGGGACGGTGCGGTTGGGGTGGCGCGCTTCCCCGGCCAGCTGGGAAATGGACTCGATGCCGATATAGGCCACCATGGCCATGCCCACGCCTTTGAAGAACTGCGGCCAGGTGGGCGACCAGGGGCTGTCCGGCAGCCCCACCTGCAGGTGGAGCCAGAGCTGCTGCAGGTGCTGCCAGAAGGCGGCCGGCTGGAACAGCTGCAGCAGCAGGAGGAGTCCGAGAGTAATAATGGCCAGTTGCGTGACGATGTCGAAGGCGCACAGCAGCAGCGAGACGCGCGTGGACTCCTTGATGCCCAGCACATTGAGCCCCAGGAGCACGGCAAGGATAAGGAGCGTGAAGGGCACGTTGCCTATCGCGCTCTTGAGCGCCGGCCAGAAGTGGCCCAGGTACGGCCCGATGGAGTAGGCCGAAATGGCGATGGTGACGATGTAGTCGAGGAGCAGCGCCCAGCCGGCGATGAAGGACACGAGGTCGTTGAAGGCGTGGCGGGCGAAGCTGCAGGAGCCGCCGGATTCCGGCATGGCGGCGGAGAGCTCCGCGTAGGTCAGGACCGTGCAGAAAAAGACGATGCCGGCCAGGGCTAAGGCCAGGGGGGCCGCGCCCAGCGCATAGAGCGTCGTCACCCCCAGGGCGTAGTAAATGGAGGAGCCGACGTCCCCGTAGCCGATCGCGTAGAGCTGCGCCGTGTTGAGGACCCGGTGCAGGCTCCCTTTGTCCAGGACCCTGACGCGGGAGCCCTCCTGCTCGGAGAAATCGTAGGACCGCTCGTCCCCGGGCATGCCTGGCTCCTCACCGCGAACGCGCTAGCGCGCCGCGGTCACCTGGGCGACCAGCTGATCGAATGTGGCGCGGTCATTGACCGCCAGCTCGGCGAGCTGCTTGCGGTCGAGCTGGACTTTCGCGCGCCGGCAGGCCGCCATGAAGCGGCCGTACGTCAGCCCGTGCTCGCGGGCGGCCGCGTTGAGGCGGATGATCCAAAGGCTTCGGAAAACCCGCTTGCGGTTCTTGCGGTCGCGGGTCGCGTAGGCCTGCGCCCGCATCACGGTCTCTTTGGCTTTCAGCAGATGCAGCCGCCGCGCGCCGCGGTAGCCCTTGGCCTTGCGCAGCAGCCGCTTGCGCCGGGCGCGTGAGGCGACCGCCCACTTCACTTTCGCCATCGCTTCCTCCTTTCAATACGGCAACAACGGATGAATCCGGACTTCGTCGGCCCGGGCGATCTGCTGCGGCCGGCGCATCTGGCGCTTGGTCTTGCCCCGCTTGCCGCCCAGCAGGTGGCGGCGGCCGGCCTTGTAGCTGAGGAGCTTGCCGGTGCCGGTGCGCTTGATCCGGTCCTTCACGCTCTTGACGGTTTTTAGTTTCGGCATGAGGTCAGCCCTCTTTTTTCGATGCGGGTTGTCCGGCGCGCTGCTTGGCGACCTGCTTGGAGGCCTCCCGTTTCTGCTTGTCCCGGTCAGGACCGAACACCATGGTCATGAACCGCCCCTCGAGGCTGGGGTTGCGCTCCACGCGGCTGATGGGATCGAGGTCGGATACGAGCTTATCGAGGACGCGCCGGCCCAGCTCGGTGTGCGCCAGCTCGCGGCCTCGGTACACCATCGTCACCTTCGCCTGGTCGCCGCGCATGAGGAAGCGCCGCAGCATGTTGAGCTTGACCTGGTAGTCATGCTCCTCGATGCGCGGCTTGAACTTGACCTCCTTGAGCTTGGTGACGTGGTGCTTGCGCCGGGCTTCCCGTTCCCGCCGCTGCTCTTCGTACTTGAACTTGTTGAAATCCAGGATGCGGCACACCGGCGGCGTGGCGTTCGGGGCGACCTCCACCAAGTCCAGCCCCCGCTCCTTGGCGAGCTTAAGCGCATCCATCGGCGCCATGACGCCGAGCTGCGCGCCGTCTTCCGCGATCACGCGAATCTGGGCGATGCGAATCCGCTCGTTCACCCGCAGCGACTTGATGATCCTCCGTCCTCCTGTGTCGAGCGCTCAGCCGATGAGACGGCTCGCGCTCTCTGATGCGACCCGCTGGATAAACGCGTCCAGCGGCATCGTGCCCAAATCCCCGCCGCGGCGATGCCGCACCGCCACGGCCTGCGCGTGCGCTTCCCGGTCGCCGAGCACCGCCATGTAGGGCACCTGGGCGAGCTGCGCGTCCCGGATCTTGGCCCGCATCGTCTCCCGGCGCTCGTCGAGCTGCGCGCGCACGCCCTGCCGGCGCAACCGGTCCGCCACCTGGCGCGCGTACTCGTTGGCCTTGTCGCTGATCGGGATCACCGCCACCTGCACCGGAGCGAGCCAGACCGGAAACGCGCCGGCGTAGTGCTCGATGAGCATCCCGAAGAACCGCTCGAAGCTGCCCAGGAGTGCTCGGTGCAGCATGACGACCCGGTGCGGCTTGCCGTCGGCCGCGTCGTAGGTCAGGTCGAAGCGCTCCGGCAGCGCGAAGTCGCACTGGATAGTGCCGCACTGCCAGCTGCGGCCGATGGCGTCCTTGATTTTAATGTCAATCTTGGGCCCGTAGAACGCGCCCTCGCCCTCGTGGACGGCGTACGCGAGCTTGGAGGCCTCCAGCGCCTGCTTCAGCGCCGCCTCGGCGGCGTCCCAGGAAGCGGCCGTGCCGATGCACTCGGCCGGGCGCGTCGAGAGCTCGATCTCGTACTCCGTGAAGCCGAAGAGCTTCAGGACTTCGAACGCAAAGTCGAGCACCTGCCGGATCTCGTCCACCAGCTGGTCCTCGCGCAGGAAGATGTGCGCGTCATCCTGCGTGAAGCTGCGCACGCGCAGCAGGCCGTGCAGCACGCCGGATTTCTCGTTGCGGTACACCGTGCCCAACTCGAAGAGCCGCAGCGGCAGGTCGCGGTAGCTGCGCGGCTTGGCCTGGTAGATGAGGATGTGCCCGGGGCAGTTCATCGGCTTGATGCCAAAGGGCTGCTTGTCGGACTCGAAGAGGAACATGTAGTCCTTGTAGTACTCCAGGTGCCCGGATCGGCGCCAGAGATCCGTCCGGAACACATGGGGCGTGACCACGAACTCGTAGCCGCGCTCGCGGTGCCGCTGCCGCACCACGTCCTCGATGAGCGATCGGATGAGCGCACCCTTGGGATGGTAGAACACCACCCCGGGCCCGGCCAGCTCCTCGAAGCTGAAGAGCTCCAGCTCCTTGCCGAGCTTGCGGTGGTCGCGCCGCTTCGCTTCTTCCAAGCGCGTGAGGTGCGCGTCAAGCTGGGCCTTCATCGGATACGCGGTCCCGTAGATGCGCTGCAGCTGCGGCCGCTGCTCATCGCCGCGCCAGTAGGCGCCGGCGAGGCTCAGCAGCTTCACCGCCTTGATCTCGCCGGTGGACTTGACGTGCGGGCCCTCGCACAGGTCCACGAAATCGCCATCGGTATAGAGGGAGACCTCCGCGTCCTGGATCCCGTCAATGAGCTCCAGCTTATAGGTCTCGCCCCGCTCCGTGAAGAACCGCTTGGCCTCGGCCTTGGGCAGGTGCGAATGGACGAAGGGGTGGTTCTCTTTGATGATCTGCGCCATCTCGGCTTCGATCTTGGGCAAATCCTCCTCGGTCAGCGGCTCGGAGAGATCCAGATCATAGTAGAACCCGTCCTCGATCGGCGGCCCGATGCCGAGCTTCACCTGCGGATAGAGCCGCCGCACCGCCTGCGCCATCACATGCGCGGCGCTGTGCCGCAGCGGGTACAGCGGATCTTTCGCTCTGAGCTTGTCAGCTTGGCCTGTATGTCCCATCGGTCCCTAGAGTGGTGGGCGATAGAGGACTCGAACCTCTGACCTCTTCCATGTCAAGGAAGCGCTCTAACCAACTGAGCTAATCGCCCGCGCGCCAGAAAGAACAGCCGGGGGTGGGGGTCGAACCCACATGTCCCTCTCGGGACAGGAGATTTTAAGTCTCCCGCGTCTCGCCAGTTGCGCCACCCCGGCGCAGAACAAACTGGAGGCGCGGATCGGAATCGAACCGATGTATAAGGGTTTTGCAGACCCTCGCCTTACCACTTGGCTACCGCGCCGTCGTCAAAGAAAAAACAAACGGGCAGGGCAGCTGCCCGTCACCTTGGCCCATTAACAACAGGGCTGCCCGTGCGCGCCGAGCCGGCGTTGGTCGTCCCACAGCCCCTCAACCGCGTCCAGCAGCCGTCCGGCCACCTGGGCTTTCGTCGCCCACCCCAGCGGCCGCACCCCGCCGCGGCGGGCGAGCATCCAGGCGCGCACCCGCTGCCGCCCGAAGGGGCTCGCCACGCGCGCGCCATGCGGCGGAGCGATGCGCTGCGCGACCACGAGATCGAGCCGCTTGGCGTTGAGCTTGCGCCGGGCGCGCGCCAGCACCGCGCCGCGCTCCACGGCGAACCCGGCCACCACCTGCCCCCGCCGCCTGGGCAGCGATGCCACCAGATCCGGCGTGGCGCGCAGTGCGACCGCCACGCGGCCGCGGCGCGAGAGCTTGCCGGCGGCGCGACGGACGGGCCGGAAATCCGACACCGCCGCCGCCATCACGATGACATCCGAGCCGGCGGCGTAGCGGCGCAGGGCCCGGCCCATCTGCTGCGCGGTTTGCACCGGCACGACGCGCGCGCCGCGCGGCAGCGCTTCGGCGATCGGGCCGCTGACCACGGTCACCCGGTGGCCCCGGCGCAGCGCCTGCGCGGCGAGCTGCGCGCCCATGTAGCCGGTCGAGTAGTTAGAGAGAAACCGCACCGCGTCCAGCGGCTCACGGGTCGGTCCGGCGCTGATGAGGATGTGCAAGGGCCGCCGCCTGGTTATCGTTTCTTCGCCTTCTTGCGGGCCGCCGGCCGGGAGGCCGACGGGCGGGCCGGCGAGGCCGGCGCGCCGATGACCGGCAGCAGCTGCTTGACGACCTTCACGATCTCCTCCGGTTCGGCCAGATGCCCGATGGCCTCATACCCGC
>JACQRG010000043.1 GCA_016206565.1 Candidatus Omnitrophota bacterium
ATCTTGGGCAGCTCCTTGGCCAGGAACTCCATGATGTCGGTGGCCGGGGTGATCGGGTAGCCGGCGTAGATGCGGCAGCCGACGGCGATGGCGCCGAGCGCGAGCGACTCGTTGCCGGAGAGTACTAGCTCCTTGGCCGTGCGCCGCCCCTTGCCCAGGCGGATCTTCTCGCGCCGCTCGATCTGCTTGGCGTAGTCCGCGCCGACGCGAAGTGCTTGCAGGTTCTTCTGTACGACCGCCTCGCCCTTGCGGGCGAAGCGGTCCCGCAGCAGGTGCTCGAACTCCTCGAAGGAGATGTCGAAGAGCGCGGAGAGCGCGCCCAGCACGACGATGTTCTTGGTGAGCTTGACTCCCACCTTCTCAGTCGCCAGCGAGGTCAGCGGGATGCCGTAGTCAATGCGGCCGGCGGCCTGGGGCGGCGTGAAGCTATCAGCATCGTAGACCAGCACCCCGCCGGGCTTGAGGTCCTGGATGTGCTTCTCGTAGGCTTCCTCGTTGAAGGCGACGAACACGTCAACGTGGGAGCCCTGCGAGAGCAGCAGCTTGTCGGCCGCGCGCACCTGGAAATTGGCGTGGCCGCCCTTGATCTCGGCCGGGTAGGTGCGGAAGGTGTAGATCTCGAACCCGATGCGGGCCAGGGTCAGGGTCAGCAGCTCGCCTGTGCTGATGACCCCCTCGCCCCCCTCTCCGCCGACGCGAAAGACGTAGTCCACCATGCCTACAGTTTCACAACCTCCATCGGTTGATGCTCGGGGCTGGCGGACGCGCGCTGCGCCGTCCATGCCGTCCCGTTGATCCAGAAGTCCAGCGGTGCCGGCGGCAGCTTCTCCGGCTTGGTGTGCCGCACGATCAGGGCGGCCGCCACCTCGCGCGCCTGCTCGCTCCACGGCCCGGCGACCAGCGCCGACGGGGCGGCGAACCGGGGCCTGAGACAAGTATACCCCTCCTGGGCATGGCCCTCGAGCCGCAGGTTCTCCAGCTCGTTGCGGCCCAGGATGACCTTGGTGCGCGGCCCCACGCGGAAGTGCCGGCCGATGGCCAGCAGCTCCATGTCCTTGGTGGTGGGCCGCTCCTCGTGGGCGAAGAGGTCCTTGGCCTTGCCGGCGAAGTACTCGTCGGTCAGCAGGCAGCCCCCGGCCGGCGTGGAGTAGCCGCTCAGCCCGGCGGCCTGGGTCAGGGCCATCTGCTCGTGGCGCGCGCGGCCCGAGATCGCCAGGAGCTTGCCGCGGTCCACCACCCCGAGCAGCTCGGGCAGGGTCGGCTCCAGGTGCTGCGCGCAGAGCGGGCGCAGCAGCAAGCCCTCCAGCCCGCTCTCGGCTTCGATGATCTCCAGCGGCTGGCGGCGCTGCGACATGGGCCGCTGGCCCAGCACCTCGCCGGTCACCACGAACCCGGCGCCGATCTCCTCGCGGTAGCGGCCGGCCAGGCGGAACATGTAGATGCGGCAGTCCACGCACGGGTTCATGGCGGCGCCATAGCCGTACTTGGGCTTGCGGATGACGTCGAGGTAGGCGTCGCCGACGGAGAGGACCATCAGGGGAATGCCCAGCTGCTGCGCGATGGCGACGGCCTTGTCCTTCTGGCAGCAGCCCCAGCTCAGGGCCAGGTACAACCCATGCACATCAATGCCCTGCTCAAGCATGAGCCGGGCCGCGAGGGCGCTGTCCATGCCCCCCGAAATCAGCGCCACGCACTTGCGCTCCATGGCGCTAGAGGGAGACGAGGACGTCCCCTCCCTCCACTTTCACGGGGAATGTCTGGACCTTGATCGCCTCGTCCATGGCGCACGCGCCGGTCGTCACGTCATACTCCCAGCCATGCCACGGGCACATGACGCTCTTCCCGGTCAGGCTGCCCTCGCCCAGCGGCCCGCCCCGGTGCTTGCAGGTGTTGTCAATCGCGTAGAAGGTGCCCTCGCAGTTGAAGACCGCCAGCGTCTTGCCGCCGGCCTCCACGACCTTGCCGGCGCCTGCGGGAATCTCGGACGTCGCGGCGACTTTGACGAAGTCTGCCATCGCTAAATGAAGTCCTCCATGATGGCCGCGAGGTCGGTGCGCTCCAGCGGCTGCTTCGAGAGCGCCTTGCCCTTGCCGCTGCGAAACGCCGGTTCCTCGTCCTCGTAGGTCGGCCGCTCGACTTTATAGAACAAACCGATCGGGATGCGCGCCCCCCACTCGAAGGCCTTCTCCATGGCCAGCCGGAAGTCGGCGGTGTCGTGCTTCTCGTCCTCGAGCTTGTAGACCCGCTCGCGGAACCACGGGTAGGTGTTGTGCTTGTTGTACGTCACGCACGGGGAGAAGACGTCCACCAGCGCGAAGCCCTTGTGCTCGATGGCGCCCTTCATGAGCTGGGCCAAGTGCAGGCTTTCGCCGGAGAAGCCGCGCGCCACGTAGGTCGCGCCGCAGGAGAGGGCCAGCGCGATCGGGCTTAAGGCGATCTCGATGGTGCCTTCCGGGGTGGACTTGGTGCGGATGTCCTTCTCGGTCGTCGGCGAGGCCTGGCCGGTGGTCAGGCCGTAGATCTGGTTGTACATGACGATGTAGGTCATGTTGACGTTGCGCCGGCA
>JACQRG010000041.1 GCA_016206565.1 Candidatus Omnitrophota bacterium
AGTTGCGAGCGGCGCTTTCTCGAGCCGCTGCTGGCCCTGGCCAAGAAGCACGGCATGCCAGCGACTGCAATCGGCAAGGTCGGTGGCAGTCGGCTAACGGTCGGTTCGTGGATCGACCTTCCCGTTGAAGAAGCCAACGCGGCCTGGCGCAGCGGTTTGAAAAACGCTCTGGGTTGAGGGTTCAGGGTTCTGGGCAACAGAGCGACTTGCGGAAATCGAATAATGGAAGATTCAGTGAAGCATTACTGCGGGCTGTTCGGCATCTACGGGCATCGGGATGCCGCGCGGCTGACGTATCTGGGCCTGTACTCGCTGCAGCACCGCGGCGAGGAGGCGGCCGGCATCGTCACCTACGACGGCAAACAGATGCACGCCTACAAGGACATGGGGCTGGTCTCCGAGGTGTTCGACGAGAGCAGCCTGCACGCGCTGCCCGGCCGCCTGGCGATCGGGCATACGCGCTACTCGACCACCGGCTCCAGCATCGTGAAAAATTCGCAGCCGCTGCTGGTGACGTACGCCAAGGGCTCCATCGCCGTGGCGCACAACGGCAACCTCATCAACGCGTTTGAGCTGCGGCAGCAGCTGGAGGCCAACGGCTCCATCTTTCAGACGAGCGTAGACAGCGAGATCATCCTGCACCTGCTCGCACGCGCCACCAACAAGGAGTTCGAAGATGATCTGGTCGAGTGCGTGCAGCTGCTCAAGGGTGCTTTCTCGCTGCTGTTTCTCACGGAAGGCAAGCTCATCGGCTGCCGCGATCCGAACGGCTTCCGGCCGCTGTGCATCGGGCGGCTGAACAACGCCTACGTGCTGGCCTCGGAGACGTGCGCGCTGGATCTCATCGGCGCGCGGCTGCTGCGCGAGGTGGAGCCCGGCGAGATCGTCGTCATCAGCGCGGAGGGCCTGCGCTCGCTGCGGCCGTTTAAGGAGCAGCAGATTGCGCGGTCGCACTGCATGTTCGAGCACGTCTATTTCGCGCGGCCGGATTCCATCGTCTTTGGCGAAAGCGTGCAGCACGTGCGGGTGGAGCTGGGCCGGCAGCTGGCGCGCGAGTATCCGGTGGAGGCGGACTATGTGATGCCGATTCCCGACTCCGGCAACTTCGCCGCCTTGGGCTACAGCCAAGAGTCGAAGATTCCCTACACGCTCGGCATGACCCGCAACCACTACGTCGGGCGGACGTTCATCCAGCCCGCGCAGGAAATCCGGGATCTGAAGGTGCGCGTGAAGTTCAATCCGATCAAGGAGTTGATCCGCGGCAAGCGGCTGGTGATCGTGGATGACTCGATCGTGCGGGGCACGACGACGCGCGCGCGCGTCAAGAGCCTGCGCGAGGCGGGAGCGAAGGCCATCCACCTGCGGGTCAGCTGCCCGCCGATCAAGAACGCGTGCTTCTACGGCATTGACTTCCCGACGAAAAAGGAGCTGATCGCCAACGCGATGTCGCTCGAGGAGATCCGCAAGTTTATCGGGGTGGATACGCTGGGGTACCTCTCCATTGACGGGCTGCTGGCGGCGGTCGGCCGGCCGGGCAACTACTGCACGGCCTGCTGGAGCGGGAGCTACCCGATCCCGTTCGGCGAAGAGGGGGACAAGTTCGCGCTGGAGAAGCACGCCGGGCAGGGGTGCGGATGAAGAAGACAGAGGCCAGGGGTCAGGAGACAGGGGACAGGAAGGGCCGGCAACTCACCTATAAACGAGCCGGGGTGAACATCCGGGCGGCGGATGCGTGGCTGCACGGCATGCGGCGGCTCATCCGCTCCACGCAGGGGGCCGGCGTGCTGCCGGATCTGGGCCAGTTCGCCGGGCTGTTCCAACTGAACGGCCAGTTGCGCGAGCCGGTGCTGGTCGCCTCCACCGACGGGGTGGGCACGAAGCTGAAGATTGCGCAACTGGCGGACAAGCACCAGGGCATCGGGGTGGACGTCGTGGCGATGAACGTCAACGACATCCTAACCTACGGTGCGCGGCCGCTGTTTTTCCTGGACTACCTGGCCATGGGCCGGCTCATGCCGTCGGTCATGAGCCCGCTGTTGCGCGGCGTGGTCGCCGGCTGCCGCGAGAGCGGCTGCGCGCTCTTAGGCGGGGAGACCGCCGAGATGCCGGGCGTGTACGGCGCAGGCGAGTACGACATCGCCGGCTTCTGCGTCGGCGTGGCCGAGCGCAGCCGGCTCATTGACGGCTCGCAGGTGCGCGGCGGCGACGTCATCGTGGGGCTGGCCTCCTCCGGCGTGCACTCCAATGGCCTGGCGCTCGTGCGCAAGGTCTTCACGAAAACGCAGCTGCTGCGGCACAGCCGCCAGCTGCTGATTCCGACGCGCATCTATGTCAAGCCGGTGCTGGCAGCCCTTGAGCAGGTGCGCGTCAACGCCATCGCCCATGTGACCGGCGGAGGGCTGAGCCGGCGCATCCCCAGCCTGGTGTTGCGCGCGCGCGGCGTGCGCGCCCTGCTGCGGCCCGGCAGCTGGCCGGTGCCGGCGATCTTCCGCACGATCCAGGAGGCGGGCCGTCTCTCGGAGCCGGTGATGATGTCCACGTTCAACATGGGCATCGGCATGGCCCTCGTTTGTCGCCGACGTGACGCTGGGCGGCTTGTGCAGCTGATGATCCGAGCGCGAGTACCGGCTTGGATCATTGGTGCCATTGAGCGAACGTCATAACGCCTAACAGGAATAATCCGGGTCTCTCTACGCTGCACGCTATCCGCTAAACGCTAGCCGTGCGGGTGTGATCAGGAGGTTTATTCATGCGAATCTTGGTGATTGGATCCGGGGGTCGGGAGCACGCGCTGCTCTGGAAGCTGAGCCAGTCCTCCGAGGTGGACAAGCTCTACTGCGCGCCCGGCAACGGGGGCATCGGCGAGCTGGCCGAGGTGGTGGACGTCGGCTCCGAGGACGTGGAGGCGCTGGCCGAGTTCGCCGAGAACCAGGACATTGACTTAGCCGTGGTCGGCCCCGAGGCGGCGCTGGCCAAGGGGATCGTGGACGTGTTCGAGAAGCGCGGCCTGCGCATCTTCGGCCCGCGCAAGGCGGCGGCGAAGCTGGAGTCGAGCAAGTCCTTCGCCAAGAACCTCATGAAGAAGTACAAGATCCCCACCGCCCAGTTCGCGGTGTTCGACGACGCGCAGGCGGCGCGCGCCTACGTGCGGCAGCTGGGCGTGCCCATCGTCATCAAGGCGGACGGGCTGTGCGCCGGCAAGGGCACGATCGTGGCGCATACGCTCAGCGAGGCGCTGGGGGCCGTGGACCTGCTGATGGAGGACAAGATCTTCAAGCAGGCCGGCGAGCGCATCATCATCGAGGAGCGGCTCATCGGCGAGGAGGTTTCCATCATCGTGGGGACCGACGGCGTGACCGCGCTGCCGCTGGCGGCCTCGCAGGACCACAAGCGGCTGCTCGACGGCGACAAGGGGCCGAACACCGGCGGCATGGGCGCCTACGCCCCGGCGCCGGTCGTGGACGACGTCCTGAGCAAGCAGGTCATGGAAGAGGTCATCCTGCCGACCATCCACGGCATGACGAACGAGGGGCTGGCGCTCAAGGGCGTGCTCTACGCCGGGCTGATGCTCACCAGCGACGGGCCGAAAGTGCTGGAGTACAACGTGCGCTTCGGCGACCCGGAGATCCAGGCGATCCTGCCGCTCTTGAAGAGCGACCTGGTGCCGCTGTTGGACGATGCGGTGGAGGGGCGCCTCTCGTTGACGCAGTGCGCCTGGGAGAAAGCCAGCTGCGCGTGCGTCGTGCTGGCCTCGGGCGGCTATCCCGGCGAGTTCGCCATCGGCAAGGAGATCCGGGGGCTGGAGCGGCTCAAGGATAAGCCGGATCTGTGGGCGTTCCACGCCGGAACCAAGAAAGACCGCGGGCGGTTCTTGAGCTGGGGCGGGCGGGTGCTGAACATCGTCGGGCGCGGTGCGACGCTGGAGGAGGCGTTCAAGCGCGCCTACGAGGCGATCGGGGAGATCGGCTTCGACGGCATGCAGTATCGCAAGGACATCGGGCATCGCGCCCTGAAGCGACCGGTGGGGGCCAAATGAGCGCAGCCGCACGTCCGCTCGTCGGGATTCTCATGGGGTCGGACTCCGACCTGCCGGTGATGCAACAGGCCGCGCAGCTGCTCGCGGAGTTCGGGGTGCCCTGCGAGCTGCGGGTGCTCTCGGCGCACCGCAGCCCGGAGCTGGTGCGCGAGTACGCCGCCGGCGCCATCGGGCGGGGGTTGAAAGTCCTCATTGCCGGCGCCGGGGGCGCGGCGCACTTAGCCGGGGTGCTGGCGGCGCACACCTCGCTGCCGGTCATCGGCGTGCCCATCGAGAGCAAGAGCCTGAAAGGGCTCGACAGCCTGCTCTCGACCGTGCAGATGCCCAAGGGCGTGCCGGTGGCGACCGTCGCCATTGACAACGCCGCCAACGCCGCGCTGCTGGCCGTGCAGTGCTTGGCACTGAGCGACCCGCGCCTGCAGAGCGCGCTGGCCGAATACAAACGCGCGCTGACCCAGAAGACCCGGCAAGCGGATGCGCGGGCGCGCAGCGCGGCGAGCCCCCCGTCCTCGCCGGCGAAGGCCGGCACCAAACGCCGTGGCTGACCCGGCTGCCGCGCCGCGCCGCCTGCGCGTGACCGGCGGCGAGGCGGATGCGCCGATGTTGCGCGAAGCCGCGCGCATCCTGTGCGCCGGCGGGCTCGTAGCATTTCCGACCGAGACCGTGTACGGCTTGGGGGCGGATGCCACGAATCCGGCGGCGATTGAGCGGCTGAATCGCGTGAAGGGCCGGCCGCCGGACAAGCCGTACTCCTGGCACGTGCATTCGGTCAGCCAGGTGGAAGCGCAGGTCGGCGCGCTGCCGCCGGGAGCCCTGCGGCTCATCGAGCGCTTCTGGCCCGGACCGCTGACGCTCATCCTGCCGGCCGCGCGAGGCGGGGCGATCGGGTTTCGGCTGCCGGACCATCCGGTCGCGCAGGCGTTCCTGGCGGCCTGCGGCGTGCCGGTGGCGGCCCCGAGCGCGAACCGCTCCGGGCAGCCGCCGCCGCGCGACGCTCAGGCGGTGGTCGCCGGATTGGACGGCGCGTTTGACTGCCTGTTGGACGGCGGGCCCGCGAGGCTGGGGCGCGAGTCCACCGTCGTGCAGGTGACGCCGGCGGGCCTCCAGGTGCTGCGCGAGGGCGCGATTCCCACGGCAGAGATCATGGCGATCGCATGAGCGAGAAACGCATCCTCTTCGTCTGCACCGGCAACAGCTGCCGCAGCGTCATGGCGGAGCGCTACCTCAAGCATCTGCTGCGCCAGGCCGGCATGGACACGATCCAGGTGGAGTCCGCCGGCGTCTTTGCGGTGGAAGGCATGGGGGCGACGTCGGAGACTCAGCGGGTGCTGCGGGACGTCGGGGCGGATGCCGCCGACCACCGGGCGCGGACCCTCACGCCGAGCCTGGCGCAGGGAGCCGACCTGATCTTGACCATGGAGCAGTTTCAGCTCGAGGAAGTCCTGCGCCGCGCGCCGAGCGCGCACGGCAAGACGCACCTGTTGAAACGCTATGGGCTTGCCCCCAGCGAGCTGCCGGTCCAGGTGAACATCCCGGATCCCATCGGCAAACCGCTGGAGGTCTACGAAGTGTGCTTTAGCGAGATCCGCGAGGCCGTGGAGCGGGTCGCCCGGTCGCTGGGAGTGCGGACATGAAGGTCGCCGTCGGCGCGGACCACGGCGGCTTCGCGCTCAAGGCCAAGCTGGTCAAGCGGCTGCAGGCCAAGGGCTATGAGGTGGCGGACCTGGGCACCCACTCGCCCGAACCGTGCGACTACCCTCTCATCGGCTACAAGGTGGCCCGGGCCGTCGGGCAGGGGCTCTTTGAGCGCGGCGTGCTGCTGTGCAAGTCCGGGATCGGCATCGCGGTCGTGGCCAACAAGGTGCGCGGGGTGCGGGCCGGCGTGTGCGGGGACGTCTTCGACGCGAAGCGCAGCCGCGCCCACAACGACGCCAACGTGCTGGTGCTCGGCGCCGAGAAGCTCACCCCGGCGAAGGCCGCGCGCATTGCGGACATCTGGTTTTCAACGCCGTTCGAGGCCGGCGGACGCCACGAGCGGCGGGTGCGGCAAATCGCGGCGATTGAACGCAAGGAGCGGCTCCGTTCATGATGGACCATCTGCGGTCGGTGGACCCGGACATCTACGGCGCCATCCTGGCCGAGGCCAGGCGCCAGCACGAGCACCTGGAGCTCATCGCCTCGGAGAACTTCACGAGCCTGGCCGTGATGGAGGCCCAGGGCAGCGTCATGACCAACAAGTACGCCGAGGGCTATCCGGGGGCGCGCTGGTATGGCGGCTGCGAGTTCGTGGACGTGGCCGAGCGGCTGGCCATCGAGCGAGTGAAAGCCCTCTTCGGCGCGGAGTACGCGAACGTCCAGCCGCACTCCGGCACCCAGGCAAACATCGTGGTCTTCTACGCCATGCTGCAGCCCGGCGATCCGATCCTGGCGATGAACTTAGCCCACGGCGGCCACCTCTCGCACGGGCATCCCAAGAACTTCTCCGGCCGGTTCTTCACGATTATTCCGTATGGCGTGAGCCAGAAGACCGAGCAGATTGACTACGACGAGCTGGAGGCGCTGGCCAAGCAGCATAGGCCTAAGATGATTCTCGCCGGCTACTCGGCCTACCCGCGCATGCTGGACTTCGCGCGCTTCCGCCAGATCGCCGACGCGGCCGGGGCGATCCTGCTGGTGGACATGGCGCACTTTGCCGGGCTGGTCGTGGCCGGCGCGTACCCGAACCCGGTGCCGCATGCGGACGTCGTGACCTCGACGACGCACAAGACGCTGCGCGGCCCGCGCGGGGGCTTCATCCTGGCCAAGGCGCAGTACGCCAAAGCGATTGATTCCGCGCTCTTTCCCGGCAACCAGGGCGGGCCGCTGATGCACACCATTGCGGCAAAGGCGGTGTGCTTCAAGGAGGCGATGGGCGAGCCGTTCAAGGCGGATCAGCGCCAGACCGTGGCCAATGCCAAAGCACTTGCCACGGCGCTGACGGCCAAGGGATTTCGCATCGTCTCCGGCGGCACCGACAACCATCTGATACTGGTGGACTTGACCCCCAAGGGCCTGACCGGCAAGGAGGCGCAGGAGGCCCTGGGGCAGGCGCGCATCACGGTCAACAAGAACGCGATTCCCTTCGATCCGCTGCCGCCGGCCAAGGCCAGCGGGGTGCGCTTGGGCACGCCGGCGCTCACCACCCGCGGCATGAAGGAGCCGGAGATGGCGCTCATCGCCGGCCTGATTGACGAGGCCCTGACCCAGCGCGCCAACCCCGCCGGCGTGCAGGCGGTGGCGCAGAAGGTGGCGCGCCTGGCGGAGAAGTTCCCCCTGTATCCTGAGTTGCGTGAGGCGCAACGATCAGCAGTCAGGGGTCAGAAGTCAGGGGTCAGCACATGACGCCGCTTCTGACGTCTGTCCCCTGTCCCCTGTCCTCTGTCCTCTGACCGATGAAATGCCCCTTTTGCGGCCATGCGGAAGACAAAGTCGTGGATTCGCGCGCCAGCTCGGGGGACGCCTCCATCCGCCGCCGGCGCGAGTGCCTGGGCTGCGGAAAGCGCTTCACCACCTATGAGCAGATCGAGGAGCAGACGCTCATGGTCATCAAGAAGGACGGCCGGCGCGAGCGCTTCGACCGGCAGAAGCTGCTTTCCGGGCTCATGAAGGCCTGCGAGAAGCGGCCGGTGAGCATGGAGCAGCTCGAGCGGCTGGTGGACGAGCTGGAGCGCGAGGTCTCCCAGCAGTTCGACCGTGAGGTTTCCTCGCGGGAGATCGGCGAGCGCGTCATGCGCCGCCTCCACGTGCTGGATCCGGTGGCCTACGTGCGGTTCGCCTCGGTCTACCGGGAGTTCAAGGATGTGGAAGAGTTCATGAAAGAGCTCAAAGACCTGCTCGCCCAGAAGGGCAAGTAAGCGCTTCCTCGCGTCCTGCGTCCTGCTGCACGCCTCCCGCCCTTGACGCCGGCACTCATCATGTGGCATACCTAAGGTACGACTCGATCAAGGCAAACCACGAGCAATCGTGGGACCGCAAAGCCAAGGGTCCGACAAGGATAGCCTGGCTGCCGAGCAAGCAGGGCAGCCGGGCCTTTTTATCGGCTTGGAACCCGGGAGCAGGGCATGACATCCGCCCCACGGCGGCTGTTGATCGTCGAGGACGAGCAGGACCTCTGCGACTGCCTGGAGCAGTTCTTCAGCAGCAAGGGGTTTGACGTGCGGTGCGCCTTCAGCGGGGAGGAGGCGCTGGAGCGCCTGCAGGCCGACCCGCCGGACATCGTCTTGCTGGATATCCTCCTGCCCGGCCTCTCCGGCCTGGAGGTGCTCAAGCAGGCCCGGGCGCGCTACCCCGGCATGCGGTTCATCATGGTCTCGAGCGCGGATGAGCAGGCCATCCGCCAGACCGCGACTCTCTTCGGCGCCTGCGCCTTCGTGGCCAAACCCTTCGACTTCTCCGAGCACACCTGGGCGCCGGTCTTCGCCGCCTAGGTCCCCCTACGGACTGACGTAACTCTGGAGCTTCGCGCGCTCGCGCAGGTCGGCGAGCCACGCGATGAGGCGCTCCTGCTGCTTGCGCTGCAGGGTTTCTTCCCGAAGTGGCTCGCGCTCGGCGGCCAGGCCGCCTAAGTCGGCGGGCAGGCGCTCGCGCACCAGGGCGATGACGAACCGGTCCTGCGTCTGGACGATGCCGGTCAGCTCGCCGGCGGCGGTCTCGAAGACCTCGGCGTTGACCTGCGGCGCGTCGCCCAGCGCGTCAATCGCCTGCGACCGGGCAAACGGGGCGGGAGAGACCGGAGTCGTCTGAGCCTGCCGGCACGCCTCCTCGAACGGGGTGCCTGACGCGAGGGCTTGCGTGAGCCGCTCGTGCAGCGCCGAGGCGGCCTGGCGGGCGAGCTCCAGGGCGCGCGTTTCCGTCAGGCGCGCCAGCACCTTCGGACGGACCTCCTCCAGCGGCGGGACGCGGGAGGGCTCGCGCGCCGTCACCCGCAGCACGTACACCCCCTGGTCGGTCTCCACGACGCGGCTTAACTCGCCGATTGGCTGCGTGAAAGCGACCTGCATCAGCGCCGGCTCGGGCGCCCCGGCGACGAACAGGTCACCCGCCGGGGTGGGCCCGAACGAGCGCACGGCCAGGTTCGCCGCCGCCGCCAGCTCCTCGAAGGTCTTGGCGCGCTGCTCGTCTAAGTCCATCGCCAGGCCGACAAGCCGCTGCTTCGCCTGCTCGGCCGCCACGCGGGCGCGCACGTTCTCCTGGACCTGTTCTGGCAGCTGCACGGTGCTGTCTGTGGTGAATTCGTCCGGGTGCGCGGCGTAATAGCGGTCCAGGTCTTCCTGCGCCGGGGCGGCCTGCGCGCGCGCCTCGGCTTCGGTCAAGCCCAGGTACTCGAAGGCCACCTGCTCCGGCAGGCGCAGCGATTCCTGCTGCGCCTCGTATGCCGCTTGCACGTCCGCCTCGCTGATCTGCTGCGCGGCTTCGCCGGCGAACGCGGCGGAGGGCACCGCGACCAGCGACACCCGCGCGCGCTCATGTGCCGTGCGGTACGCCTCCTCGAGTTCCGGGTCGGTGACGATGACTGCGGCTCTGACCTGGCTCACCAGCCGCTGGATGCGCAAATCGTCGCGGATCATCTCCTCAAAGCTCTGCGGCGAGATGTTCAGCGCGTGGAGGAACAGGCGGTAGCGCTCGGGCTGGAAGCGGCCGTCCACCTGGAAATGGGGGATCTGGTGGATGACGCGCGCCAGTTCGGCGTCCGGCACCTTCACGCGCTGCCGCTGGGCGTGGGCCAGCAGCATGAGCCGCTCCCAGGTCAGCTGGGTGATGACCGGCTCGGGCAAGGGCTCGCCGGGCTGCTGCTCGAGCTGCCGGCGGATCCAGCGCTGCTGCCGGTCGAAGTCCTCGCGCGAGACCTTCTTGCCGAAGAGCATGCCGGCCGCCCCGTTGGCGCGGTTGAGCTGCGCCGGGGAGAAGAACAGGACGAAGGGCAGCACCAGGATGATGAAGATCACCCAGCTGAGGCGCTTGCGCAGCACCTGCGACTTGATCAGCTTCTTGAACATGGTGGGCATTGTACCATCTGCAGGCGAGTCCTGTCAGGGCCGCCGGCCCCCCGGCTCGCTGCCTCTTGACAGGACCCGCCCAGGTGGGGGCGCGTTGACACCCCCTGCAGGCTACGGTAGAATTGTCGCTCACGCCGTTGCACGTCGCGTTTCACCCGATCCGAGACTGATTGCCATGAGCGCCAAGCGCCGCAGCAAAACCGCCGTCGCCCTCGCCCCGGCCGCGACCCCCAAGGTCCGGCTGAAGCTCGGCTTTCCCAAGGGCAGCCTGCAGGAGGCCACGGTCAAGCTCTTCGAGCGCGCGGGCTTTAAGGTTCACGTCAGCGAGCGCTCCTACTCTCCGGCCATTGACGACCCTGAGCTGGACCCCATGCTGCTGCGCGCGCAGGAGATGGCGCGCTACGTCGAGCAGGGGGTCTTGGACTGCGGCATCACCGGCAACGACTGGATTTTGGAAAGCGGCGCGCGCGTGGAGCGCGTCGCCGAGCTGGTCTACGCCAAGCGCACCCGCACGCCGGTGCGCTGGGTCCTGGCGGTGCCCGCGGCCTCCTCGGTCCGCGGCCTGGCGCAGCTGCGGGGCAAGCGCATCGCCACCGAGCTGGTCCAGGTGACGAAGGCGTACCTGGCCAAGCATGGGGTCAAGGCCGACGTCGAATTCTCCTGGGGGGCCACCGAGGGCAAGGTGCGCGCCGGGCTGGTGGACGCCATCGTGGAGCTGACTGAGACCGGCCAGACGCTCGTGGCCAACGGCCTGCGCATCCTCGAGACGATCTGCGAATCCACCACGCAGTTCATCGCCAACCCCGCCGCGCTGCGCGACCCGTGGAAGCGGCGCAAGATCGAAAACTTGCGCATCCTCCTGCTCGGCGCCGTGGAGGCCGACGGCAAGGTGGGGTTGAAGCTCAACGTGCCGGAACGCCGGCTGCAGGCGATCATCGGCGTGCTGCCGGCCATGAAGCGGCCGACGGTCTCGAAGCTCTGGTCGAAGGACGGCGGCGACCCGTGGTGGGCGGTGGAAACGGTCATCGAGGAATCCCAGGTGAAAGCGCTGATCCTGCGCCTGAAAGAGGCGGGCGCGCAGGACATCATCGAGTACCCCCTCAACAAGGTGATCTACTGACAGGGACACGATGCCATGCGGAGTGCGGAATGCGGAATGCGGAATGACGTCGCGCGCTCCGCACTCCGAACTCCGCACTCCGCATTCATGGCGTGTTTGTTCTCTGCAGTGGTAGCGGCGGGCTGCGCCGGGCAGCCGTTGCGCATGACGCGCAAGACCCCGGACCAGGCCGCCTACAGCGCCTACCTGCACGGCCTGATGCTGGAGCGCGAGGCCAGGCTGCGGGACGCCCTCGACGCCTACAAGCTCGCACTGGAGCATGACGAGGCCTCGCCGCGCCTGCACGTGCGCATTGGTGCTGCGCACGTGAAGCTCGGCCAGACCGACAAGGCGCTGCGGGCTTTCGAGAAAGCGCTGGCCATGGACCCCGACCAGCCGGACGCCTTGCGCTGGATCGCCATGCTCCACACCGCGGACGGCCGCCTGAGCGAAGCGATGGAGGTCTACGAGCGGCTGCTGCGGGTCAACCCCACGGACCAATTCGTCCTGAGCACGCTGGCGGATCTCTACGTCCTCTCCGGCCGGCTGCCGGACGCCATCACGGTGTATGAGCGGTTAATTGAAGAAGCCGGCCAGACCAGCCAGGTGCATTTCAACCTGGGCGTGCTGCACGGCCGCCTGGGGCGCTTTGACGACGCCCTGGCCGCCTTCTCCCGCGCCCTGGAGCTCTCGCCGGAGTCCACGGACATCCGCGTGGCGGTCGGCCTGACGTACGAGCTGAGCGGCCGCTTCGAGCAGGCGCTGGCGCACTACGAGGCGGCCGTGGCGGCGGAGCCCTTCGATGCGCGGCTCTACCACCACGCCGCGCGGGCCGCCCTGGGCGCGAAACAGTTGGGGCAGGCGGCCGCCCACTATCAGGCCGTGCTGGACTTAGCCCCCCGCGACCTGGAGGCCATCGTCGGGCTGGTGCGCGTCTGGGCGGCCGAGCGCCGGTTCGCGGACGCCGAGCGGCTCCTCGGAGAGAAGCTCAAGGAGCTCGGCAACCCGGCCGAGCTCTACGTGCTGCTGGGCATCGTGTACCGGGAGGCGGCGCAGCATGCCGAGGCGCTGCGGGCCTTCGAGCGCGCCACCGCCCTGAAAGAAGATTATGCCCAGGCTCGCTTCTACCTGGCGGCGCAGCTCGACCAGCTCGGCCGCCGTGACCTGGCGCGCGAGCACTTGCAGCGCACGGTCGTGTTGGACCCGAACCATGCCGACGCGCTCAACTACCTCGGCTACATGGACGCCCAGGACGGCGTGAACCTCGACGAAGCCAAGCGGCTGATCGAGCGCGCGCTGGCCCTGGAGCCGAACAACGGCGCCTACATGGACAGCCTGGGCTGGGTGTATTATCAATTGGGCCGGTTCGACGAGGCGATCGCGCACCTGGAGCGGGCCGCCGGCCTGCTGGACACCGACCCGGTGATCTTCGAGCACTTAGGCGATGCGTACTACCGGCGCGAGGATCTGCCGCGCGCGCGAACGAACTGGGAGAAAGCCCTGCAGCTAGACCCCGAACGCACCGAAGTCCAGGAGAAATTGGAGCGCGTCTTCGGCGCATCCGAGGCGGTGGCGACCACCCCATGACGGCCCAACCCCGACCCGACTTGAAGGCCTGGCGCGCGCTCGCCGTCCAGCTGCGCCAGACCATCCTGCGCATGATCGCCAAGGCCGGCAGCGGGCATCCCGGCGGGTCGCTCTCCATGGTCGAGCTCTTGATCGGCCTCTACTGGCGCACGCTGCGCCACGACCCCAAGAACCCGCTCTGGCCCGACCGGGACATCTTCCTGCTCTCGAAAGGGCATGGCTGCCCGGCGCTCTACACCGTGCTGGCCTACCAGGGCTACTTTCCGAAAGAGGAGCTCATGACGCTGCGCCAGTATCCCACGCGGCTGCAAGGGCATCCCGAGCGCTTCTCGGTGCCCGGCGTGGAGATGGCATCCGGGTCATTGGGCCAGGGGCTCTCGGTGGCCAACGGCCTCGCGCTGGCGGATAGGCTCGACGGGCGGCGGCGCCGGATTTACTGCCTGATGGGCGACGGCGAGATCCAGGAGGGCCAGGTGTGGGAGGCGGCGATGACCTCGACGCACCACCACCTCGACGCGGTCTGCGCCATCGTGGACGCGAACCAGCTGCAGCAGAACGGGCCGGTCAAGGACATCCAGAACATCGAGCCGCTGGCGGACAAATGGCGGTCGTTCGGCTGGCACGCCATTGAAATCAACGGCCACGACTTCGCCCAGGTGGCGCGGGCCTACGACGAGGCGGCGGCGGTGCAGGGCCGGCCGCAGGCGATCATCGCGCGCACGGTGAAAGGCAAAGGCGTCTCCTTCATGGAGCTCAACCCGGCCTGGCACGGGGTGGCCCCCAAGCCGGACGAGCTGGAGAAGGCGCTCAAAGAATTGCAGGCGCAGGCGGCCTGATGGACCTCAAACCCACGCGCGACGGATTCGGGGAAGGCTTGCTGGAACTCGGCAAGACGCGGCCGGAGGTCGTCGCCCTCTCCGGCGACCTGGAGGACTCGGCGCGCGCCATCTGGTTCAAGAAGGAGTTCCCCCAGCGCTTCTTCTCGGTCGGCATCGCCGAGCAGGACATGGTCGGCACCGCCGCCGGCCTGGCGATGGCCGGCAAGATCCCCTTCGCCTGCTCCTTCTCGCAGTTCGTCACCGGCAAGGCGCTGGAGCAGCTGCGGGTCATGGTGTGCTACCAGCGGCTCAACGTCAAGATCGTCGGCTCGCACGGCGGCCTGTCGGTCGGCGCGGATGGCGCCACCGCGGAGGCGCTGGAGGAGTTCACCCACATGCGCGCGCTGCCGTTCATGACCGTCATCGTGCCGTGCGACGCGCTGGAAGCGAAGAAGGCCACGCTCGCCTGCGTGGACTATCCCGGCCCGGTCTTCCTGCGGCTTGGGCGAGCACCGGTGCCGGTCATCACGAAGCCGGCCGATCCGTTCCGCATCGGGCAGGCCAACGTGCTGCGCGACGGCGATGACGTGACCCTGGTGGCCTGCGGCATCCTCGTGGCGCACGCGCTGCAGGCCGCCGAGGAGCTGGCCAAGGAGGGGATTGCGGCGCGCGTGATCAACGTGCACACGCTCAAGCCGATTGACCGCGACGCCCTGGTGAAGGCCGCGAAGGAGACCGGGGCCGTCGTCACCATCGAGGAGCACACGGTCATCGGCGGGCTGGGCAGCGCGGTCGCCGAGGTGCTCGTGCAATCCCACCCGGTGCCGATGCGCTTCGTCGGCGTGGAGGACCGCTTCGGGACGTCCGGCGATCCGACCGAGCTGCTCAAAGCCTTCCACCTCATGCCGGGGGACATCGCCAAGGCCGCCCGCGAGATCCTGCGCGTGAAAGAAACGCTCTAAGCTCAAGGTTCGAGGCTCGAGGCAATTGCCTAGAGCCTTGAACCTCCAACCTCGAACCGTGCGATGCTTCGCTTGCTCGCCCCTGCGAAAATCAACCTCTACCTGCGCGTGCTGGGCAAGCGGCCGGACGGCTACCATGAGATCGAGACGCTCTTTGAGCGTGTAGACCTGGCCGATGAGCTGACCTTCGAGCCGGGCGAGGGCCTGACGCTGACCTGCGATGATCCCGCGCTCTCCTGCGGGGAGGAGAACCTCATCCTGCGCGCCGCCCGGCGGCTGCAGCAGCACGCCGGCGCCTCACCGGGGGCGCGCGTCCATCTGACCAAGCGCATCCCGGTGGCGGCCGGCTTAGGCGGCGGCTCCTCGGATGCGGCCGCAGCGCTGCAAGGGCTCAACGCGCTCTGGCAGCTGGGGCTTAGCGACGAGCTGCTGGCCCGCCTGGGAGCCGAGCTCGGGTCGGACGTGCCGTTCTTCCTGCAGCCCGCCCCGTTTGCCATCGGGCGGGGGCGGGGGGAGCGGTGCGAACCGGCGCCGGTCCGGACCGCTTTGTGCCACGTGCTGGTGTGCCCGCCGGAGCAGCTCTCCACGAAAGACGTCTACGAGGGAGCGCGATTCAACTTGACAGCGTCGAAGCCCTCCATTACCATGCTTCTGCACGCCTTATCCAACGGCTCGCTCGGCGAGCTCGCGGCAGGGTTGTGGAACGACCTTGAACCTGAAGCGATCCGGCGTTGCCCTCGTATTGCCTTGATTCAGAATCGGTTACGCTCGTTTGACTGCCTGGGGGTTCGCGTCTCCGGAAGCGGTCCGTCCCTCCATGTGCTCTGCCGAGATCTGGCTCACGCGCAGTCCCTCGCTGGGCAAGTGCGGACGGCCTTGTCGCCGCTGAACGGAACGCGAGTGGAAGTCGTTCGGACAGCATCATGATGTCACGCGGGAACGACCCTGGATCGCAACGCAACGTGCTGCTGCTATTGGGGAGTAGTGTAATGGTAGCACAAGAGCCTTTGGAGCTCTCGGTCCAGGTTCGACTCCTGGCTCCCCAGTTTTCTGGGGAGCAACGCGGCATCTGAACACGGCAGGGGAGGCATGGCGACCGTACAAGCAATCATTCTAGCGGCAGGGGCGGGCACGCGCATGAAGTCGGAGCGGCCGAAGGTGCTCCACCGGCTGTGCGGCCGCCCGATGATCGCGTACGCGATTGACCTGGCGGCGGCGGCCGGTGTGAAGCAGCCGGTCCTCGTGATCGGCCACGGCGAGGAGCAGGTGCGCCCGCTGCTGCCCAAAGAGGCCAAGGTGGTCGTGCAGGGCAAGGCGCTGGGCACCGGCGACGCGGTGCGCCTGGCCAAGAAGTCGCTCGGCGCGACCGGCGACGTCCTCATCCTCTATGCGGACACCCCGCTGGTGCGCCGCACGACCATCCACAAGATGATCGAGTCGCACTTCAAGACCGGCGCCACCTGCACGCTGCTCACCGCCCACCTGGCCGACCCCAGCGGCTACGGCCGCATCCAGCGCAACGAGGCCGGGCAGCTCACCGGCGTCGTGGAGGAGGCGGACGCCAATGCGGCGCAGCGCGCCATCCGCGAGGTCAACATCGGCCCGCTCGTGTGCAAGATCCCAGCACTCACCCAGGCGCTGGCGCAGCTTAAGCCCAGCGGTGCGACGAAGGAGTTCTACCTCACGCAGCTCATCAGCCAGATCGGGCAGCAGGAGGGGGCGAAGCTCCAGGCCGCGCGCGCCGAGGAAGCGGCCGAGGCGCTGGGGGTGAACTCGCAGACCGAGCTAGCACGAGCCATCAGCGTCATCCGCCAGCGCATCATCGAGACCCACCTCCATAACGGCGTCATGATCGAAGATCCGCAGACCACGGTGATTGATTACGGTGTGGCGATCGGCCACGACACCGTGATCCGCCCGCACACGGTCATCGAGACCGGCGTGAGCATCGGCCGGCGCTGCGCCATCGGCCCCTTCGCGAGGCTGCGCAGCGGGGTGACGCTGGGAGACGACGTGCGCGTCGGCAATTTTGCGGAGCTCGTCCGCACCAAGGTGGGCGCGCGGGTGCGCATCAACCACGTCAGCTACCTGGGCGATGCCACGATCGAAGACGACGTGAACATCGGCGCCGGCACCATCACGGCCAACTACGACGGCACGGCCAAGCACCCCACGCACATCGGCAAGGGGGCCTTCATCGGCTCGGACACCGTGTTGATCGCGCCGGTGAAAGTCGGCGCCGGGGCGGTGACCGGCGCCGGCAGCGTGGTGCCCAAGGACCACGACGTGCCGGCCAAGGGCGTGGTCATCGGCGTGCCGGCCCGCCCGCTCAACGGCCGCTCCGCCGTGGACGGCGCCAAGCCGGGGAAAGCCGCGCCGCAGCCTTCAGCGCGCCGAGCCCTCGCCGTGGCCGCCAAGGCGCGGCCCGCGCCGAAGCGGCTCAAGAAGGCGGCCAAGCCTGCGGCCCGCCGCCGGCCGGCCGCCAAACCGAAGAAGCGTCCCGCGCCGAAGCGCCGCGCATCCCGCGCGTCGCGGCCTCGGCCGCGCAAGGCAGCCAAGCGCCGGTAAGCCATGGCCTCGCCCAGCCCCCGCCGCCTGTCCGCCGAACTGGCCCTCGTCGCCGGCAACGCCAACCCGGCGCTGGCGCGCGAGATCGGCCGGGCGCTGAAGGTGCCGCTGTCCGACTCGCTGGTGGGGCGCTTCAGCGAGGGCGAGATCCGCGTGAAGATGAACGAGAACGTCCGCGGCAAGGACGTGTTCGTCATCCAGCCCACCTGCCCGCCGGTCAACGACAACCTCATGGAACTGCTCATCATGATTGACGCCCTCAAGCGCGCCTCGGCGCGGCGCATCACGGCGGTGGTGCCCTACTACGGCTACGCGCGGCAGGACCGCAAGGACCAGCCGCGGGTGCCCATCACGGCGAAGCTCGTGGCCAACCTCATCACCACGGCCGGGGCGGATCGGGTGCTGACCATGGACCTGCACGCCGGGCAAATCCAGGGGTTCTTCGACATCCCGCTGGACCACCTCTACGCCATCACGGTCTTCGAGCAGTACTTCCGGCTCAAGCGCGTCAAGGGGCTCGTCGTGGTCTCGCCGGATGTGGGCGGCATCAAGATGGCCCGGGGCTACGCGAAGCGCCTACGGGCCGGCCTGGCCATCGTGGACAAGCGCCGCGATTCCCCGGAGGACACCGAGGTCATGCACATCCTCGGCGAGGTCCAGGGCCGGTCATGCCTGCTGGTGGACGACCTCATCGCGACCGGCAGCTCGCTGGTGGAGGCCGCCGCCGCCCTGAAGCGCGCGGGCGCGGCCGACGTGTACGCCTGCGTGACGCACCCCATCCTCTCCGGGCCGGCGCGGGAGCGCATCGCGTCCTCGCCGCTGAAGGAGCTGGTGGTCACGAACACCATCCCGCTGACCAAGGCACGAGCGCATCCGCGCATCAAGGTGCTGTCGGTGGCCGCCCTGCTGGCGGAGGCCATCCGGCGCATCCACTACGAACAGTCCATCAGCTCGCTGTTTGACGGGCTGACCGGCTAACCACCCGAGGGCGCACACCAGATGGCGAAACCCAAATCTCCGGCCGCCGGGCAGCAGCTGACCGTGCAGCGGCGCACCGCGATCGGCACCCGCCCGACGCGGCGGTTGCGCGCCGGCGCCCAGATTCCCGGCGTGGTCTACGGCCATCAGATGGAGCCGCTGGCCATTGCCGTGGACCTGGCCGCGCTGGGCAAGCTCCTGCACTCGAAAACCGGCGAGCACTCCCTGGTGACGCTGCGGCTCGAAGACCCGCCTACGCCGCCGGAGGCGGCTTCGGCGCGGCAGAGCCCCAAGCCGTGGGAGCGCCCGGCGCTGGTCAAGGCGGTGCAGCACGACCCGGTGGACGGCCACGTGGTGCACGTTGATTTCCAGGCCATCACGCTGACCGAGCGCATCCGCGTCAAGATTCCGGTCGCGCTCACCGGCGAGCCGGTCGGCGTCAAGCAGGAAGGCGGGGTCCTGGAGCAGTTCCTGCGCGAGCTCGAGGTGGAATGTCTGCCCACCGAGATCCCGGCCGGGATCGAGTATGACGTCAGCGCCCTGAAGATCGGCGACACGGTCCATGTCAAGGACTTGCCAGCACCCCCCCAGGCTAAGGTGCTCGCCGAGGCGGCGGGCGTGGTGGCCTCCGTGAAGGCGCCGAAGGTCGAGAAGCCTGAGGAAGCCGCGGCCGCCCCGGCCGAGCCCGAGGTGATCCGCGAGAAGAAGCCGGAAGCCGAGGAAGCCGCGGCCGAAGAGGCGCCGAAGAAAGAGAAGGCCGAGGCCCGCCCCGGCGCGAGCGAAGGTCGGGCCGGGGCCCCGGCGCCGAAGGCGGACGAGAAGCGCAAGGCCGGCGCGTGAAAACGATCGTGGGATTGGGCAATCCGGGGATGACCTATCGGGACACCCGGCACAACGTAGGGTTCATGGTCGTCCAGCGGTTGGCGCAGGCGCAGCGCGTTGCGTTAAGCGAGAGCCTCGCCCACCCGTCGCACCAGCGGCCGGCGGCGGTCGCGGGCCGGTATCAGGAAGGCGGCGTCTCGGTACGGCTGGCCATGCCGCTGACGATGATGAACGAATCCGGGGACGCGCTGGCCGCGCTGGGCGAGCCGGCGGGCGAGTTGCTGGTGGTGTGCGACGACGTCAACCTCCCGCTGGGCGCGCTGCGGCTGCGCGCGCAGGGCGGCGCCGGCGGCCATCACGGCTTGGCGTCCTGCCTGCAGGCGCTGGGCACGGAGCAGGTGGCGCGGCTGCGCATCGGCGTGGGTGTGGCCCCGCTGCCGCGCGAGCTGCATGACTTTGTCTTGTCGCCGTTTCGGCCGGAGGAACGCGGGATCATGGACCAGGCGCTGACACAGGCTGTGGAGGCCTGCCGCGCTTGGGCGAAGGACGGGCTGGAGCAGGCGATGAATCGGTTCAACCTGGGGCAGGGACATGACGACTAAGCACGGCATCTATGAAGCGCTTTTCATCCTTCGCTCCGCCGGCACGGAGCAGGAGCTTTCGCGCTCGGCCGCGCAGCTGGAAGAGCCCATCAAGCGCCTCGGGGGGCGCATTGACACCTCCCAGAGCATGGGCCGGCGCCGGCTGGCGTTTCGCATCTCCAAGCAGGCGGAGGGCCACTACCATCTCATGCGCTTCTCCGCGCCGACGGATCAGCTGCGGGAGCTGGAACGGCTCTTCCGGTTGAATGACGGCATCGTGCGCTTCATGATCCTCAACGCCGAGGAGCTGCCCGCGCCGGCGGCCGCCTCGCCGGAGCCGGCGGCCGCGCCCGCCCGGGGGAGGAACTAGCCATGGTGAGCCTCAATCGCGTGCTGCTCATCGGCAATCTGACGAAGGACCCGGAGCTGCGCTACACGCCCAGCGGTACCCCGGTGGCCAACCTGCGGCTGGCGGTCAACTCGATGTTCAAGGACCAGAGCGGCCAGCGCAAGGAAGAGACGTGCTACGTCACCATCGTGGTGTGGAGCAAGCAGGCGGAGCTGTGCCAGCAGTACTTGAAGAAGGGGCGCTCCGTCTTCGTGGAGGGCCGGCTGCTCTACCGCAGCTGGGAGGCCGAGGGCAAGACCCGCTCGACCATGGAAGTGCGGGCCGACCGGGTGCAGTTCCTGGGCCCGCCCAGCGGGGCAGGATCCCGCGCGCCGGCGCAGTCAACGGAGCAGCAGCCGGCACCTGAGGAGGAGCGCGGCGCGGCGCAAGCCGTCTCGGAGGCCGGGACGGACGCCGACGTGCCGTTCTAGAGCGAGGGACCATGTTTCAGCGACGCGTGTTTACGAGAAAAGTCTGCCGCTTCTGCACCGACAAGGTCGAGCGCATTGACTATAAGGACCTCGAGCGCATCGGCCGCTACGTGTCGGAGCGGGGCAAGATCCTGCCCTCGCGGCTGACCGGGACCTGTGCTCGGCACCAGCGGGTGCTCTCGCGCGCCATCAAGCGCGCGCGGTTCATGGCGCTGCTGCCCTACGTATCCGTGTAATCACTCCGGAGGAGCGCGAGATGGACATCGTCCTCTTAAAGGACGTGGAGCGCTTAGGCGAGGCAGGGGCGGTCGTCAAGGTCAAGGAGGGGTACGCCCGCAATTACCTCCTGCCAACCGGCCTGGCGGTACCCGCGACGCCCGAGCAGCTTGAGCGCCTGGAGACCGCGAAGCGGCACCAGCAGGCGCACGCCGACCGGCTCAAGGCCCAGGCCCTGAGCGTGAAGCAGAAGATTGAAGCCCGCTCCATCACGCTGCGGCTGAACCTCGGCGAGGACGGCAAGCCGTTCGGCTCGATCACCGCGCACGACGTCCTGGAGGCGCTGCGCACCGACGGCCTGGCGCTGGAGAAGCACGCCCTGCAGCTGGAGCAGCCGATCAAGGCGCTCGGCATCTATGAGATTCCGGTGCGGCTCCACGCCGAGGTCTCGGCCGTCGCCAAAGTGTGGGTCGTCAAAGAGTAACCGTTGGGCGCCGCCGTCATGGAAGTGTCCGACATCACGACGCTGGAGCGCATCCCTCCGCAGAGCCTGGAGGCGGAGCAGGCGGTGCTCGGCTCCATGCTGCTGGAGGAGCAGGCGGTCGTGCAGGCGGCGGAGCTGCTGGATGACGCCGCCTTCTACAAGGACGCCCACCGCAAGCTCTTCGCCGCGCTGATCGCCCTCTACCGCGCCAGCGTGCCCGTGGATCTGGTCACCGTGACCGAGGAGCTGCGCAAGCGCGGCCTGCTGGAGGAGGTCGGCGGGCCCGCCTATCTCACCACGCTGACCAGCGTCGTGCCCACCGCCGCCAACGCCGAGCACTACTGCCGCATCGTCAAGCAGAAAGCCATCCTGCGCCACCTCATCCGCGCCTCGACGCAGATCGCGGCTGAGTCGTACGAGGAGGCCACGGAGCCGGACGTCCTGCTGGACAAGGCGGAGACGCTCATCTTCGACATCGCCTCGAAGAAGGTCAAACGGGACGCCGTGGCGATGAAGGAGATCATCAAGAGCTCCATCGAGATGATTGACGCGCTCTACCAGCGCAAGGGCGCGATCACCGGCCTGCCGACCGGGTTCGTGGAGCTCGACCAGCAGCTCGCCGGGCTGCAGCCGGCGGAGTTCATCGTGGTGGCCGGCCGGCCGGCCATGGGCAAGAGCTCCTTCGCGCTGTGCGTGGCGGAGCACGTCGCCCTGGCCGAGAAGACCGGTGTCGCGCTCTTCAGCCTCGAGATGTCGAAGGACCACCTCGTGCAGCGCATGCTCTGCGCGCACGCGCGCATCAACGCGCACAGCGTGCGCACCGGGATGCTGGCGGCCAGCGACTGGCCCAACCTGACGAAGGCGGCGGGCAAGCTCTCCGAGGCGCCTATTTTCATTGACGACTCGGCGAGCCTCTCCATCCTGGAGCTGCGCGCCAAGGCGAGGCGGCTGAAGAGCCGCCATGACATCGGGCTGCTGATCGTGGACTACCTCCAGCTGATGAACGAGGCGTCGGCCGCCGAAAACCGGCAGCAGGAGATCTCGGTCATCTCCCGAGGATTGAAGGCGCTGGCCCGGGAGCTGAACGTGCCGGTCATCGCGGTCAGCCAGCTCTCGCGCGCGCCCGAGCGCCGGGAATCGTTCCGGCCGCGTCTCTCGGACCTGCGCGAGTCCGGCGCCATCGAGCAGGATGCGGACGTGGTGCTGATGCTCTTTCGCGAGGACTACTACAACCCGACGGACGAGAACAAGGGCGTGGCGGAAGTCCTCATCGCCAAGCAGCGCAACGGCCCCACGGGCACCGTAAAACTGGCCTTCATCAAAGAGTACACCCGCTTCGAGACGCTGGCGCAGGGATGATCCCCCCGCGGCTGGCGTGGATGGCGGCGGGCGTGGGCCTGCTGCTGTGCGCAGGCGCAGCACCGGCCGCCGCGAACGAAGGCGACCGGGTGCTCGCCGTGGAGGCACGGGGCAACCGCACGGTGGCGGCGGAGACGATCCTGGCGAACGTGCAGACCAAGCCGGGCAACCCGTACCGCGCCACGCACATCAGCGAGGACATCCGCCGGCTCTACGCCCTGGGCTATTTCACGGACGTGCGGGTGGATGTCGAAACGATGCCGGACGGGCTGAAGGTGGTGTTCGTGGTGGCCGAGAAGCCGACCGTGCAGGCGATCGAGCTGCAAGGCAACCGCCGGCTGGCCAAGCCGAAGGCCATGGACGCCCTGGGCGTGGCCACCGGCGAGCTCTACGACGCGCGCAAGCTCAAGGAAGCCGCCGAGGCGCTCAAGGCGGAGTATGTGCGGCGCGGGTTCTCGGAAGCCGAGGTGGTCTCGCGCGCCGAGGTGGAGCCGGTCACCAACAGCGCGACGCTCTATGTTCTGGTGGATGAAGGGCCGCGCATCCAGGTGCGCCGCGTGCTGGTGGAGGGCAACCAGGCGTTTTCGGATCGTCGCCTGCGCAAGCTGATCAAGACGCGCCGCCGGTGGTGGTTCCTGCCCGCCTTGTACAACGACAAGGTGCTGGAGGAGGACCGCCAGCGCATCGCCGCCTTCTACCGCAAGCACGGCTACCAGGACGTGGCGGTGACGCACGAGGTGCTGCGCGACCCCGAGGGCCGCGGCCTGCACCTGCATGTCACGGTGGCGGAGGGGCTGCAGCACCGGGTGGGGCAGGTGCTGGTGAAGGGCGCAGTGCTGTTTCCCGAGCGCGAGATCCGCCAGATCCTGGCCCTGACGCCCGGCGCGGCCTTCACGACCGAACAGCTGCAGGAAGACGTGCGCCTGGTCAAGCAGTACTACGGCGACCGCGGCTACATCCACGCCGAGGTGCTGCCGGATCCCCAGCTCGACCCGGACACGAAGCGCGTGAACCTGACCTACCACATCACCGAGCAGGAGCTGGTGCGCGTCAGCCGCATTGACATCCGTGGCAACTTCCGGACCAAAGACGAGGTCGCGCGGCGCCAGCTGCGCATCTATCCCGGCGACGTGTTCGATGGTGCCAAGATCCGCAAATCCATCGAGCGCCTCTACAACCTCGGTTATTTCGAGGAGGTCAACGTCGAGACCGAGCCGGCCGCCCAGCCGGACCAGGAGGACCTGGTGTTCCGCACCAAAGAGACGAAGACTGGGAGCTTTAGCTTCGGCGGGGGCTTCTCCTCGGTGGACCGGCTCGTCGGGCTCATCGAGCTGGAGCAGCGCAACTTCGACTGGCGCAACTGGCGCACCTTCACCGGCGCCGGGCAGGACCTGCGCCTGCGCGCGGAGATCGGGACGGTGCGGCGTTATTTCGACATCTCGTTTACCGAGCCGTGGATCTTCGGCCGCCCGGTGTCCTTCGGCATTGACTTGTACAACCGCACGCGGCTGCGCAGCCGCAACCTGGGACTGGCGTATGAAGAGGAGCGGCGTGGCGGCGGCGTGCGCCTGGGCCGGGAGTTCCGGGATGAGATCCAGATGAGCCTGGGCTACCAGCTCTTCAACACCGAGATTTCTGACGTCGTGGCGGAGGCGTCCGCGGATCTGAAGGCGGAGGAAGGCGAAAGCACCACGAGCGTGAGCAGCCTCGGGGGCGCGCTGGATCGGCGCGACAGCCGCCTGGACCCGACAAAGGGGTACTACCTGTTCTTATCCGGCGACTTGGCGGGCGGGATCTTCGGCGGGGATAACGACTTCTTCCGGCTGCAGGCGGGTGCCAGCCACTACTGGCCTTCCGGCGATAAGTTCGTGTTCGAGTCGCGCGTGCGCACCGGCCTCGTGAACGCCTACAGCGGTGACGCCGAGGTGCCGATCTTCGAGCGGTTCTTCGGCGGCGGCAGCGGCACCATCCGAGGCTTCCGCGAGCGGCGGGTCGGGCCGCGCGACCCGACGTCGAATGACCCCATCGGCGGCGAGGCGACCCTGCTGCTCACCGCGGAAGGCGTCTACACCCTCATGGAAGACGAGCGGGGTCGGCCCATCCTGAAGGGCACGGTGTTCTACGACGCCGGGGACGTGTGGCGGCGCGTGGAGGACTACGCGGAATCGCTCAAGTCCGGCGTGGGGGTCGGCGCGCGCATGAACACGCCCATCGGCCCGCTGCGGCTGGACCTCGGGTTCCCGTTGACCGACGTCGCCGATGAAGCGCGCAAGCCCCGGTTCCATTTCAACATCAGCCGGTCGTTCTAAGGCAGCTGCGGGAGGAGGATTCGGATGTCAGACGTCAGGGGTCAGGGATCAGGACGGGTTCTGTGGTGCGCGTTCGGTGTCTTGGTTGTTTGCCTGCTGTCCGCTGTCCGCTGTCCGCCCAGCGCAGCGCAGGAGTTCAAGGTGGGGTATGTGGATTTGGGCCGCATCTTCGACGGCTATGAGCGCACCAAGGCTTACGACTCCACGCTGCAGCAAGAAGGCAAGCAGAAGGAGGCCGAGCTGGAGGCGCGGATGAACGAGCTGACGAAGCTGCGCAAAAACCTGGAGCTGCTCAACGACAAGGCCCGGCAGAACGCGGTCCGGGAGATCGAGGAGAAGAGCGATGCGCTCAAGCAGTTCCAGACCAAGGCCCGCCGAGACCTCGGGCGGGAGCGCGACCAGCTCGCGCAGGACGTGTTGAAGGACATGAAACAGGCCATCGAGGAGTATGCGAAAACCAATAGCTTCTCCCTGATCCTGGATGAGCGGGTCATCCTGTTCGGCCAGTCGGCGCACGATGTGACCGACCCGATCCTGCAGATGCTCAACAGCCGCTACGCGGGCAAATCGAAGCCCTGACGCCGCCGCGCGGGGTGGTCCGGTGATGAGCGACCAGCAGCACACGATTGCACAAGAGGTGTTCATGAACGGCGTGGGCCTCCATACGGGCCAGGCCGTCTCCGTGCGGATCCTGCCCGCGCCGCCGAACAGCGGTATTGTGTTCGTGCGCGCGGACCTGCCGCACGCGCCGGCGATTCCGGCCACCTCGGCGCAGCTGGTGGACGTGGAGAAGAGCGCGCGCCGCACGACCCTCTCCAAGGACGACGTGGAGGTGCAGACCGTGGAGCATCTCATGGCGTCCCTGTGGGGTGCGGGCGTGGACAATGCCTACGTCGAGGTCACCGGCCCCGAAGTCCCGGGCCTGGACGGCTCCGCCAAGCCGTTCATGCAGCAGCTGCGCGCCGCCGGTGTGGCCGAGCAGGCCGCCCCCCGGCGGTACTTCTCGCTGCGGGAGCCGGTCTACGTCGAGGAGGGCGAGTCGTCCATCGTCGTGTTCCCGTCCAAGGTGCTGCGGGTCTCGTACATGCTCAGCTACGCCCATCCGATGCTGAAGTCGCAGTTCACGACCTTCTCGCTCGACGGCGAGCCGCGCGCGTTCGATGAGACGATCGCGCCCGCCCGCACGTTCTGCCTGCAGGAAGAGGCCGACGCGCTGCAGGCGCTGGGGTTCGGCAAGGGGGCCACGTATGAGAACACGCTCGTGCTCGGCAAGGCGGGTGTCGTGCGCAACACGCTGCGCTTCGAGGACGAGTTTGCGCGCCACAAGGTCCTCGACCTGCTGGGCGACCTCTACCTGCTCGGGACGCACCTGCGCGCCCACGTCATCGCCATCAAGAGCGGGCATAGCCTCAACGCCAAGCTGGTGCGCAAGCTCAGCCAGGCGCTCGAGCAGTGGAAGCTGGGTTCGCTGCAGTCCGGCGCGACCGAGGTCATGGTGGGGCCGCAGCTGGACATCACGCAGATCCAGAAGATCCTGCCGCACCGCTACCCCTTCCTGCTGGTGGACCGCGTCACCGAGCTGACCGAGACGAAGGCGGTGGGCCTGAAGTGCGTGACGATCAACGATTATTTCTTCCGCGGGCACTTTCCGGACAAGCCGGTCATGCCGGGGGTCTTGATCGTGGAAGCGATGGCGCAGGTCGGGGGGATCATCCTGCTCAACAAGCGGGAGCACCTGGGCAAGATCGCCTACTTCATGTCCGTGGACAAGGTCAAGTTCCGCAAGCCGGTCGTGCCCGGCGATCAGCTCATCATCCAGATGGAGCTGACGAAGCTGCGCTCGCGCACCGGCCTCGTCGTGGGCCGGGTCTTCGTGGACGGGAAGCTGGTCTGCGAGGGCGAGCTGATGTTTGCGCTGGGAGAGTAGGGGAGCGCAGGCCGCATGCCCAGTCGAAGCGCCAAACCGGAGACGCCGGCGCGCCCGCCGCGCGTCCACAGCACGGCGCTCGTCCATCCCGAAGCCGTGCTGGGCGGGGGCGTGGAAGTCGGGCCGTACGCGGTCATCCAGGCGGGCGTGAGCGTGGGTGAGGGCACGCGCATCGGCGCCCACTGCGTCCTCGAAGGGCATACGACGATCGGCCGCGACTGCGAGATCTTCACGGGCGCGGTGATCGGCAGCGTGCCCCAGGACCTCAAGTACCGGGGCGAGGAGAGCGAGCTCGTCATCGGCGACCGCAACAAGATCCGGGAGTACGTGACGATCAACCCCGGCACCGCGGGCGGCGTCGGCAAGACCGTGATCGGCTCGGACTGCCTGCTCATGGCCTACTCGCACGTCGCGCACGACTGCCTCCTCGGCGACCACGTGATCCTGGCGAACAGCGCCGCGCTGGCCGGCCACATCACCATCGAGGATCGCGCGACCGTCGGCGGGCTGGTGGGCATCCACCAGTTCGTGCGGGTCGGCATGCTGGCGTTCATCGGCGGCTGCTCCCGGGTCGTGCAGGACGTGCCGCCGTACGCGACCTGCGTGGGCTATCCCGCCAAGATCTTCGGCCTCAACACCGAGGGCTTGCGGCGCGCCGGGATCTCCGACGACGCCCGGCAGCGGCTCCATCGCGCCTTTCGCGTCCTGTTCCACTCCAAGCTCTCCATGTCGCATGCGCTGGAGCAGCTCTCCGGCGAGGTGGACCACTGCCCTGAGCTGGCGCGCCTCATCGAATTCATCCGCCAGTCCAAGCGCGGCGTCTGCCGCGCCTAGCCTCCGCCATGGCCGCTGACGCCACGCTGGCCATCATCGCCGGCGCAGGCCAATTCCCCTTCCAGATCGCCCGCGAAGCCAAGCGGCTCGGCCGCCGCGTGGTGGCGATCGGCATTCAGGGGTGGGCGGACGGCGCGCTGGCCGCAGAGGTGGACTCCTACGAGGAGCTTCCGGTCGGCCAGCTGGGCCGGCTCATC